>JBGOXG010000012.1:0-26277 GCA_041479025.1 Anaerolineae bacterium | reverse complement strand
TTTTAGCGCCTACCCCGTGCTGGTGCTGCTGTCCGTAAATTTTGACCAGCTTAGTCCTGTTCACCGGTTAACACATTCTGTCTGATATTTAATCAATATCTTGATGGTGACTTCCCTCTACTCGAGGATTCCAGTTATTTCTCTCCCATTCCACAGATTTATAATTTCACCCTCATTCCTAATGCATGCACTGATAAAATGGGAGAAAGGTAAGAACATTAATAATTTTCAAGAGGCAATTCTATGCCAACTGTTCTATTTTCCGCACCCTATATGCTTCCCTCTGTGGAGCGCTTCCGACCAGTTCTCGAGCGGTACGGGATTGACCTGATCGTTGCCAACGTGCAAGAACGCCTCGAGGAAGCGGAGATCCTGAAATATGCCGGTCAGTTTGATGGGGTTATCTGCGGTGATGATTATTTCACTGCCCGCGCCATCGAGGCTTGTGTCCCCCGTCTGAAAGTGATCTCCAAGTGGGGGACGGGTATCGACTCGATTGATCAGGAAGCAGCGGCCCGTTTCGGTGTCAAAATCGGACGCACGCTCAATGCGTTCACCCTCCCTGTTGCTGATACGGTGATGGGCTATATCCTTGCCTTTTCCCGCCGTCAACCCTGGATGGATAAGGAAATGAAGATGGGAAAATGGGAGAAAATCCGCAGCAAGGCCTTGCACGAATCATTACTGGGAGTGGTAGGCGTGGGCAATATTGGCAAGGCAGTGACACGACGTGCCCGCGCCTTTGGCATGGCGGTTTTGGGCACGGATATCGTCGCGATTGACCATGTCTTTATCACTGAGACTGGCATTCGCATGACCAGCCTGGATGAATTGCTCGCTTCGGTGGATTACGTCAGCCTGAACTGCGATCTGAACCCGACCAGTTTCCACCTGATCAATGTACGTACCCTAGGCCTGATGCGCCCGACCTCAGTGTTGATCAATACTGCGCGCGGCCCCATTGTCGATGAAGCTGCTCTGGTTGCCGCCCTGCAGCAGGGCACGATTGGTGGTGCGGCGATGGATGTTTTTGAAGTAGAGCCTCTACCGTATGACAGTCCCATGCTCAAAATGGATAATGTAATGCTTGCCCCGCATAACGCCAACTCCAGTCCTGCTGCGTGGGAATACGTGCACTGGAATACCATCAAGAATCTGCTGGAGGGGTTGGAAATTTCCACAAGCGAACTGGAGAGTCTGAAGGGTTAGCATCATGCTGAAGAATTTGCCTGCCTCACCTTTATTGTTATCCGGTTTTATTGTGCTTGCACTGGCTGCTAATAATATCCATGAAATTTCTCCTGGGGACATCTGGCGACCATTGTTGATCACTGTTGTAGTTGGGGTTATTCTTTTCGGCCTGGTGAGACTGTTTGTGCATGATTGGCATCTGGCTGCACTGGTAACAGACATCGTTTTGCTGTTTTTCATGCTTTATGGACGGGTGTACGACCTGGGTAAAAACATTTCGGTAGCCGGATTCAATATTTTTCGACATCGCACCCTTTTGCCATTGTGGATTGTCTTAATAGGAATTGCCATTTTCTGGACTATGTCCAAAATACGGAATCCCCGTACGGTCACACCCTGGTTCAATTTATTCGCAGCATTATTGTTGGTATTTCCAATTTTTACATTAACAACAGGAATAATCGAGCAGACCAATGATAATCGCGGCATGGTCAGTAAAGTTCATGCGGTAGCGCCTATAAAAGGGTATAAACCGGATATTTACTACATCATTCTCGATGCGTACGGCCGGCAGGATATTCTGGAGCAGCTTGGCTATGACAACAACGCGTTTATTGATGCATTGAAGGCGCGTGGTTTTTATGTGGCCGACTGTAGCCAGAGCAATTACATTTACACCATGCTTTCATTGGGGTCGTCACTCAATTACGAATATCTCGATGGCATTGTTACAAAACAGCGCACAGAAATGGACTCCTTGATAAAAAACAATAAAGTGCGTACTTTTCTTGAATCGCAAGGATATCAAACAGTTGCCTTTGCCACCGGTTTCCAGTGGACAGAGTGGAAAAGAGCCGATAAATATTATCCTGTGGCAAACGCTTCCGATAAGATATCGGGTTTTGAAAGCATGCTGATGAAAACAACAATGTTGCGCGCACCGATAGATCTCATCGGTATAAAGGTCAGCGGTGATGAGGTGCGTCGCGCAACCATTCTCTCCGGCTTGAAAAATCTAAAGCAAGTCCCCAAACTTCCCGGGTCAAAGTTTGTGTTTGCCCACCTTGTCATACCGCATGGCACCTATGTCTTTGATGCGAAAGGTAATCCAACGGAAGCTAATGGCACCCAGGGTTACCTGGATCAGGTGATATTCATCAATAATGAAATACTCCAAGCGATTGATCTGATCCTTTCAGAATCTGACACACCCCCTGTAATCATCATCCAGGGCGATCATGGGCCGCGAGATCTTGTGAACAACGAAAATGATACGCCGAAGATCCTTAATGCGTATTATTTACCTGCTGTAGAAGCACGTTTGTATCCGAGCATTACCCCTGTAAATACTTTTCGTGTGATTTTGAGCACCTACTTCGGGCAGAATTTACCATTGTTGGATGATAAAAGCTATTTTTCACCCGATGAGACTATCGACTTTCATCAGGTGCCAATTGAATGCCCATAGCGAGCAAAGGATTTGTAATTTCCATTCAATTTTCCAATAGAGGTTTTTCATGTCTGATACTTCAAAAACTGTACTCATCACTGGCGCGGCAGGTGGAATAGGCCGCGCAACCGTCAAACTCTTTGCCGAATCCGGTTGGCGGGTGATTGGTGTGGATCGCAACCCGTTCGACGATGATTTTCCTGCCAGCGGCCTGTTCATCCAGTCTGACATTTCGCACCCCGAAGAGATTGCTGTGATCTTTGGCAAAGCCCAGGCATTCTCCCAAACCCTGAACGCTCTTGTCAACAACGCGGCGATGCAGATCTCCAAGCCTATGCTGGAGACCACCGTCGAAGAGTGGGATACGGTTATGGCGTCCAACCTGCGTTCGGCATTTCTGGGTGTTAAACTCGCCCATCCATTGATGAAAGCCGCGGGAGGTGGCGCCGTCGTTAACGTCTCGTCGGTTCATGCTGTGCAGACCTCGGCCAATATTTCCGTTTACGCCGCTAGCAAAGGCGGGTTGCTGGCGCTTACCCGGGCAATGGCAATTGAATTTGCCCAGGACAATATACGGGTGAATGCGATTTTGCCGGGCGCGGTGGACACACCCATGTTGCGTGCCGGACTGGGGCGTGGGCATGTCTCCGGGGGTGACATCCAGGCTCGACTCGACAACTTGGCACGCAAGACTGTCAACGGGCGCGTCGGCAAACCCGAAGAAATCGCGCACGCGATTTATTTCCTGGCAGATGAGACTCAGTCATCGTTTATGACGGGACAGGCCATGATCGTGGATGGCGGAGCCACGGCGAGATTGAGCACAGAGTGACATGCTGGTAGTTTTTCCTTTGCTTGCGTTTGCAACACTGGTATCTCTGATGGCAACCCTTTTCCCGGAGTTGGGTTGGCGGCGCAGCTTTTTACGCGCAGCCTTGGCGTGGGGAATATGGCTTGTTATCAGCACGGAAGCGCTCAGCCTTATTAAAGCACTGACACCAATAGGTTTATCCCTGGCATGGCTGACGTTAGCCCTTTTTTGTGCGGGCTGGCTGGTATTACGCCTTAGAAAAGGATTTTCCCTGCGGCGCCCTGTTCTGGATGGGTTAAGAAAACCCATCAATGCAGTGATGATGGTCGTGATCATCATCATTTTTGTTTTGACAATGGTTGTCGCCTGGTTTGCACCTCCCAACACATTTGATTCGCTTAATTACCACATGTCGCGTGTGGCACATTGGGCGCAGAATCACTCTGTGGCGCACTATCCCAGCGGTATGGAACTCCAGAATTCATATGCTCCCCTTGCCGAATATTCAATTTTGCATTTTTACATATTGAGCGGAGGCGACCACCTGGCGAATTTCAGCGAGTGGTTCGCAATGGCTGGCAGCGTGGTGGGCGCATCATTAGCGGCGGCTCTGCTCGGTGCAGCACTGCCCGGCCAATTGCTCGCAGCGATATTTGTTGCCAGTTTGCCGATGGGTATTGTCCAGGCGTCCAGCACAATGACCGATTACGTCACGGGATTTTGGCTGGTCTGTCTTTCGATGGAATTTCTGGCGTTAAGGCAGGGCAAAGAAAAGGCGCAATGGGTGGTTTTATTTATGTCGGCATCGGCAGGTCTGGCAGCAGCCACCAAGCCTACTGCGTTTGCATTCATGCTGCCGTTTGTGCTGACGGCACCTGTGATTTTGCTAAGGCAGGTAAAATTTTCTGTTTTTGTAAGGCTGGTAGTGTTTGCGTTTATTATATTTGCCAGTATTAATGCGGGTTACATGGCACGCAACCTGCGCACATACGGCGTACCATTCGACCCCGCCAACACGGTATCCTTCCGCAATGAAATGATGAATGTCGGCGGTCTTACCTCAAACATTTTGCGCAATGCGAGCCTGCAGCTGCATACACCGTGGCCCGAAGTCAATTACCAGTTAACGCGTCTTATTATCGGTATACATTTCAAACTAGGGATGGATGTCAACGATCCCCGCACCACAGCTCAGGGCGAATTTAATATTGGCAACCTGACCACGAATGAGGATGTCACTTTTAATCCGCTGCATGCGTTATTAATAGGTATTGTCCTTTTAGCGTCTCTCGTTTTTTTCAAACGCACCAGCAGGAGGTTGATGATATATCAGGCTCTGGTTATTCTGGGATTTGTGACATTTAGTTTTATATTTAAATGGCAGATTTTTGGAAGCCGCTTGCTGTTGCCATTCTTTCTTCTGTATGCCCCGGTTGTTGGCACATTTTTTAGCATTCTTGTCCCAGCTTGGTTTGTTTCGGTTGTGGGAGTTGGCCTGGCCGCATCATCGTTCATGTGGCTTGTCAGCATCAACTCCCGCCCGCTCATACCCTTGCCTGGCAGAACAGAATGGCCTAGCGTGCTTACCGCCTCTCGCGAGCAAATGTACTTCACCAGCATCTCAGGTGCGTATGAACCAATGAAAAGCATCACCGGCCAGATCCTTGACGCCGAATGCAACGAAGTGGCTATTGTTATTTCTGGCGCAGGCGCAGAGTACCCCTACTGGTTGTTACTCGGTGCACCGCGTGATGACCTTCGCATCGAGTGGATCGTAGCCGGTACCCCATCCGCCCGTTATTCGGACCCCAATTTTGAACCGTGCGCCGTTATTTGCGACACCTGCGCCGATACGCCGTCATACCGGGGGCTACCGCTGGTTGACGAACGGGGTAAAATCAGGCTTTACCTCAGAAAATAGAATGTATGAAACAGACCTTTAAAAGGATTACACCTGCGCCGCTCTGGAACGCGACATCCAGTGCCTACTGGTGGTATCGCAACCGCGGGCGCCACCTGTTCGCACGGAAAATCAGCCCTCGCTGGCATGCCAGCCGCTCTCGCTTGTTGACGCTGCACAACAGCCACAATGGCGAGCGTTGCTTTGTCATTGGAAATGGTCCCTCTTTGCGCCAGACGGATTTGACCAGACTGCGCAGCGAATTCACTTTTGGTTTGAACCGTATTTATCTGCTTTTCCCCGGGCTGGGATTTACCACATCCTGCCTGGTTTCGGTAAACGACCTTGTTCTTGAGCAGTGCGTGCAGGAAATGAAGGCTCTCCCCATCCCCAAATACCTGACGTGGCGTTCTCGCCGCTGGTTCGCGGACGACCCGCAGACTGTTTTCGTGGACACGGACTTCACCGGACCCGAAAGTTTCTCACAGGATGTCTCCGGTCGAGTCTTCGAGGGCTTTACGGTCACTTATGTGGCGCTCCAACTAGCTTTTCATATGGGATTCGCTGAAGTGATCCTGATTGGGGTCGATCACAACTTTGTCACCAAGGGTCCGGCTAACGAAGCGGTGATATCACAAGGCGATGATCTCAACCATTTTTCTCCCAACTATTTTGGGGCGGGTTTCAAGTGGCAATTGCCCGATCTCGAAGGCTCAGAGCGGGCTTATTCGCTCGCAAAACAGGCCTACGAAACCGCTGGGCGTCATGTGGTGGATGCAACGAAAGGGGGCAAATTGACCCTCTTTCCGAAGGTGGATTACAATACTTTTTTCTAAGCTTTTTTCATTGCTGCTTTATAAACAAATTCAAGGATACCCTGAGAGTTAGAAAAGAATAAATGTTAGCGTTAATCCTGTTGATTGATCTTATTGCAATCTATTTAGCCTGGCGAACCACGCATCGTGATCGCGACTGGCGCGAATCTGTCCTGGCAGCAGCGGTGATCTGGGGATCGCTGACCGCTCTATCGACGGAATTGCTGGGGTTATTTCATGCCGTTGAACGACACACCGTATTTATTTTCTGGCTGATCGTGTTTATTGCCTCTCTCATCATTATCATCAGGCAACGACAACGGATTTCTTTAGAATTTCGGCCCTCTCAGGTTGAGGATGCGCTGGCTTGGGCCATGGTGGGCGTCATTGCTCTTTATATGGCAATAACATTTTTGGTGGCAATTATTGCGCCGCCAAATACCAACGATGCTCTGCAATACCATATGAGCCGGGTGATGCACTGGATTGTCAACCACTCAGTAGCGTTTTACCCAACACCGGGCGATAGACAATTGTGGATGCCACCCTTCGCTGAGTATGCCATCTTACACTTCCAGATTCTGGCGAAGAATGACGCCTTTGCCAACCTGGTGCAATGGCTGAGTATGTTTGGTGCGGCTATCGGGGTTTCGCTAATTGCATCCCGCCTGGGCGCCAGGCAAAAAGGGCAGTTGTTTGCAGCGATGTTTGCTGTCACGCTGCCGATGGGTGTTCTTCAATCCACCAGTGCGCAGACAGATTACGTTACCGCGTTTTGGGGAGTATGTCTTGTCTATTTTGTCATTTCGGAATCCGTGCGATATGCCTCTGAATCAGCCGGCAGCCTTTCCATCAACTCAGTCTTGCTTGCTTTGGCGTTTAGTCTTGGGGTTTTGACCAAAGGTACATTCATTGCCTGTGCTGCGCCCATTTTATTGTGGCTGCTGGTTATCCTGATCTGGAAAAAGAACTGGAAAACCATGTCTGGATTAATAATATTTGGATTGATTGCCATGCTTTTGTTAAATGGAGATCTTTGGTGGAGAAACTATTATACTTATGGCAATCCACTTGGTCCGGCAGTTGGCACTTTGGGAAGCACTGTGTTCACGCCTGCAGCTGTGTTTTCAACGTCGCTTCGCAATGCGTCTGCGCAGATGGCCTTTGATTCAGGACCTGCAAATAAAATCCTCTATGTTTTTACCCAAAAAGTCCACACGGCTCTGGGTATCGATATCAGCGACCCTCGAACCACCCTGGGAGAGTATCGTATTCGCCACTCGGTTCATGAGGATTTCGCGGGTAATAATTGGCATTTTATATTTTCAACAGTGGCGGTTATTTATGTGATTGTTGTTTTTATTGGCCATATTTATCGCAGATGGACTGAAAGACGGAACAACGGGGCTTCGCCAAAGGGCAGTGGTTATTTTTACTTTGTGCCGCTTTTTTATGCAATCACAGTATCAATTAGCTATATTCTTTTTTCAGCGCTTTTTAAGTGGCAGGATACCAACAGTCGCTTGCTCATGCCCTGGTTTTTGATTACCACACCGATTTTAGGTTGGGTATTTGAAAGGATTAATCGTTTTGTTCAAATCGGCATTGTGATTCTTTTAACCTTGAGTAGTCTGACCGTGCTGGTTTCAAATCCCTCGCGCCCTCTCGTCGCTTCTGGAGAAAACGAAAGCATTCTCACTGCCTCGCGCATAACAACCCTCTTTAACAATTCGCCTGAAATAATGAATGATTATATTTCGGTGACCATAACAGCACGCGATTTAGAGTGCAAATCCATCGGGCTGGAGCTGGATTCCAACACCCCAGAATATCTGATATGGGCCATCCTTTCACCCTCTGGGCAAGATTTGTTAAAGGTTGAGCATCTTTTGGCGCTGCCAGAGACAGCGCAATATGGAACGCCCGATTATCGTCCCTGTGCAGTGATCTGTAATATTTGCAGTTTAACCCGGGAAAAGGGTTATGAGAAAATTTACGACAGGGGTTCCCTTAAGCTCTATATTCAACCCGAGCCATGAGTTGATTTATGTCCTTAATCATGTATCATGGAAGGGAATACGCTGCTTCGCCCTGACGGTCACATAGGAATTCTTGAAGTTCTTTAGCAGGCACACGGCGTCTGACTTTGCAGGACAACAAACCGTTATCCCGCGATCCAAACATCAAACGAATTAATTATGACCAACACCTCATCCAGTTCAATCTATCGAAAAGTCCTGAAAAAACTGATGCCCATCGTTTCTATCATCGGTGTACTGACCACGGGGCTGGCCTTGCTGGGTTATTCCATACTCGGTTTCTTCTCCAGGTATTATGCTGACGATTACTGCATGAGCGGGTTGGTCCTTCAAAGGGGTTTTTGGCAGGCACAGCTGGAACAGTACTTGAGCTGGTCAAATCGCTATGCAGGCATGTTCGTGCTCAGCCTTTCAGAGCTATTTGGGCGTTCGGCCATCCAGGTATGGACGGCATTGGTCGTCGTCCTGCTGGTCGCGGCGCTTGCTTGGACGCTCGCAGAGTTCAACCGCTGGTTGGCTCTCTCGTTTTCGCGTTGGATGCTGATTCTTCTGGCCGAACTGGCTGTTTTCTTCATGATTTTATTCTCCCCTCAGCTTTATCAATCCCTTTTCTGGCGAATCGGGTTGATCACTTATACACTTCCTCTGGTCTTTCTTGTTTTTCTGATAGGCCTGATCGTTTATTGCTCTGTGCAGACTACGCCGGGTCAAATCCCTTGGAAAGGGGTATTTGCCTGTTTTCTGCTGGCATTCTTCGCTGGCGGATTCTCGGAGACTTATGTTACTTTGCAGACAAGTCTATTCAGTTTCGGCATTGCGGCTGTATTTTTTCTGGCAAGGAATCCATCGAGGCGGAATTGGCTTTCAATGGTGATTGCTGTGCTGGCAGGTTCGCTGTTAGCCCTGGCAGTCGTCCTTGCTGCTCCGGGAAATGCCATCCGGCAGGCAGCCATGCCTCCTCCGCCCGGCTTTCTAACGCTTGTCAAAATGGTAGTGACCCATGCCTTCCTGTTTATATACCGCACGCTGGCGGCAAATTCCCTGCAGGTCGTTTTAGCCGTGCTCATCCCCTCCCTGCTGGTGTATGGTTATTGCGTGGATCGGGAAACTCCCCGCTGGCGGCCGTCGCTTTTAGTCCTGGCGCTGTTGTTTATCCCGGCAGCCGGTTTTGTATTGATTGCTGTCGTCATGACACCTGCTGCTTATATCCAGTCTTCATATCCTGATGGCCGCGCGCTGGTTCAAGCTGGTTTTTTGATGGCTGTCGTGTTGATTATAATTGGCGTTTTGATTGGTGTTATATTCACCCAGCTTCACCAATGGGCGGAAGAACCTGTCCCGCCATATCTCCATGGGTTGGTAGCATTGCTGGTAGTCATTCTTCTGCTTTATCCTGTATATGATGCGCGGAAGAATGCCGCCCTGCTGCCTGAATATCGGGCAAGGGCAGTTTCCTGGGATGCGCGTGATGCACGTATCCGCGCGGCGAGACAATCCGGCGAGTCTATGGTCGTTGTTAAGGGATTCAATGCACCAGGCAATCTGGCAGAATTTCAAACGGATCCCAAGGATTGGGTCAATCAGTGCGCAGCCTCTTATTATGATTTAAAGATTATCCAAGTAGGTGACCAGTGACTCTTCCGCCTGTCACTATCATCACGCCGTCCTACAATCAAATGGGGTATATCGAGCAAACCATCCGTTCAGTGCTTTGGCAGAATTACCCTCAAATAGAATACCTTGTTGTTGATGGCGGGTCTACTGATGGCAGCGTGGAAATTATAAAAAAGTATGCTGCAAAAATCAGCTGGTGGGTTTCCGAGCCGGATGCAGGACAGGCGGATGCCATTAATAAAGGGTTTACCCGTGCTGCTGGTGACATCATCGCCTGGATTAATTCTGACGACCTGTATTACCGCACCGATGTGGTCTCCAGGGCTGTGCGTATATTGCAGGATCACCCAGAAGTTGGAATGGTCTATGCCGACGGTGTCATGGTGGACGAAGACCTGACCCTGCTTGACTGGCACGTTTACCCGCAGTACACCCTGCCAGATCTGCTGGCATTCAATGTTCTTCTCCAGCCCACAGTCTTCATGCGCCGTGAAGTCCTCCTTCGTGCAGGGTTTCTGCGCCCCGATTATCACATGATCCTTGACCATGACTTATGGATACGCATGGCAGCACAAGCCCCTCTTCTGCATGTGGAAGAGTTTTGGGCAGTCGAGCGCACGCACCCCTCTGCTAAAACCATTGCTAATGCCAGAGAGTTCGTAAACGAAGCCTTTCGCCTTGTCCCTAGCCTGGAGACTGAGACAGGGTGCGAGGAGTGCTTTCGCGCAGATGCGCGCGGCATCTATGCCGGGTTACACATCTTTGCTGGGCGACGTCTCATAGACGCCGAGGATCCCAAGTCGGCTGTATTACATTTCTGGCAAGCCTGGAAACTTTCCCCGAAACGCGTCATTAAAGTCTGGTATAAATTCCTGCAGGCATTGGGCGGGGTTCTCGGATTAAGTTCTCTCTTCTTGACCTATAGACGTGTGCGTAGGAAGCTACACTATGGAACGCAGCATCTTGTGATGAATGAGAAAGGCGTAAACTGGGTAGACATTGCTTAGGGCGAATTTTGGAGAATATGTTTAATAACAAGCTGCGACTTGTTTTGGTGATCATCTTTTCTTGCATGGCGCTTGGGCTGTTGATTTTTTCCATCCTGCCCTATGGAACATTTAAAGGTCTTTTTGATGTTTTGATGCCAGACCGGGAATTTGAATCACTCAATGAAAGTAATGCGCTGATTTTCCGTGCAATATTTATTTTAGTCGTGCTGGGTCTCCTGGTATTTGCTTTATTGATGGCTGGGAAATGGCGTTTGGACGTGAACCGTTTGCGTGGAGATATTTTTAGCCTTGGGCGTTTTCTCTTACCAGATAAAGATGAAATACGTTTTGTAATTGCGCTGGCTGGAATTACCCTGTGGGGGGCTGCAATGCGGTTGGTGTATATGTTTACCCCCATGAGTCATGATGAGGCTTATACGGCGACGGTCTTTTCCCCTTCGCTATGGTATGCCATCACCAATTATCATGCACCCAATAACCAGGTCTTGCACACCATCCTGGTTCATTTTTCGACAGCTGTATTTGGCTTCCAACCCTGGGCGGTACGCCTGCCAGCCATCCTGGCAGGCATCTTGATTATTCCTGCAACCTATGGGCTTGGAAAAGCCATCTACGATCGATACACAGGCCTTTTAGCGGCGGTATTGGTCGCGTGGTGGCCTGTACAGATCCGATATTCCACATCAGCCCGTGGTTATTCACTGGTTGCGTTGCTCACCCTGATCGTCCTCTGGTTGGGATCTTTCGTTCGCAAGGACAATAATTTAATCGGCTGGCTATTGATTGTTTTCTTTTCAGCTATTGGGTTTTACACTGTTCCCATCATGTTGTTCCCCTTTGGCATTCTATTTGTATGGTTATTCATGGAAAATATGGTGGCTGGACCGGGGCAGGGTTATCGATCGAGGATCGATTTTTTGAAGTATTGGCTGTCAGCAGGTCTGGCAACATTCGTGCTCACACTTGTTTTTTACACACCAATTTTTATCTACGGTGGGACGAGTCAATTCTTGATGAACGGAATGCCAAATGCCTTCAATCAGGTTGGTTCGTTAATGCTTAGGAATATCGGAGGCATGTATGCTGATTGGACTGCCGGTATACCAACCCTTCTGGTTTTAATTCTGGGGATTGGAATACTCTTGAGTCTGGTCTTTCACCGAAGGCTTTCTGCACAGCGCATTCCGCTTCAAGTTACCTCCGCTATCTGGATTGGTCTTGTTCTGATAATTCAGCGCCCCAATGCATGGTCGCGGATCTGGTTTTCGCTCGCAGTTCTTTTCATGATCTGGGCATCTGCTGGTTTTGCTGGCTTGATTAAAGATATCCGTCTAGGGAAGTTTTGGAATATTTCTGCTTCAACAGTTGTAATTACCTGCGTGCTGATAGGGGTATTTGCGATGGGGGCAAAGTTGCTGGCAACTCTGCCACAAGCCTGGGCGTTCAAGGGAAGAGAAGAACTGGCTGCACTATTCTTGAAAGACAGGCTTGGAGGGCAGGATATAATTATTGCACCGACGCCGCAAGACGCACCCCTGTGGTACTATTCAAGGCTGTACGGTGTATCCGATCAATATTTTGCCAAGAACAAACCATTTACTCGCGCCTATATTTTAACCATCCCGGTACTGGGACAGCCTCTTCATTCAGTCATCGATGAGTTTGGACTTACCGATGTGGTTGATATGCAAACGGTGAGGCTTCTCCTGGGATACAGCGGATTGAATATCTACGAGGTCATGCACAAGTGAAAGAACCCCTCGTCACCATTGTCACTCCTTCCTATAATCAAGCCCCGTTCCTTGAAGCGACTATCCGCTCAGTACTGGAGCAGGATTACCCGCACATCGAATACATCATCATCGATGGTGGTTCTACCGATGGCAGCCTGGAAATCATAAAGAAATATGCAGATCGGCTGGCTTTCTGGAGTTCCGAGAAAGACCGCGGGCAGACGGATGCCATCAACAAAGGGTTCGCACGCGCGACTGGCGATATTCTGGCCTGGATCAATTCCGATGACACATATGCCCCCGGCGCGATTCGTGAAGCAGTTGAATGGATACGAGCACATCCCGAACTGGGACTGGTCTACGGCGATGCTAATTTTATTGATGATGATGGAAAGGTGATCGGACGTTTTCCTGCTGCCCAGACTGATTATCGCCGTCTGCGGAGGGGATATGTGCACATTCCACAACAGGCTTCCTTTTTCCGGCGTGACCTTTGGCAGAAAGTGGGACCGCTCGACCCATCGTTCTTCTTTGCAATGGATTATGATTTGTGGGTGCGCATCGCCAAATATGCCCCGCTGCTTTATACCCGGCAGGTATGGGCGAACTTCCGTCTGCATGGGGATTCAAAGACCATGATCGCCAATGACCATTGTTGGCCTGAAATGATTCGCGTCCACAAACGCGAGGGGGGTTCCTGGTTTTCAGTGATCGTCGCCAAGTATGTCATTCGCACACTCATCGCCCCGCTATGGCACTTGCGACTCAAATGGAAACTGCCTGACCCGCGCTGGTGAGATTTTTTCGCTATACCATGCTCATCTTTTGCTTATAATGTTTTTCCTCCCCCGCGGATTTGGTTAATGGATTATTATTAACATATGCGAACGTCAGATTCTCCTTACATCGCTGACTGGTTTGTCATATCCCTGCGCTGGATTGTCATCGTAGGTTTGATAATTTCCCTGGCAATCGCCGGGCAAATTCTTGCTACTCCCAACTACTTACTCATTTTGCTTGTCTTCTGGAACGTTGCCCTGACCTACTTGGCGGGAGTGAATAAGCGCCTGGTGCGCCACCGTGAATTAAGCGTCGGTTTTGACGCTTGTTTTGCCGCCTTGTTCTTCATCATGCACAGGGGTTTTGCCGGCCCTGTTTTCTGGGTGGTTCTGCTTCCCATCCTTTCGTCCACGATTTACTTTGAGTGGAAAGGTGTGCTCGCCGTTGCCGGGGTGATGGCGCTCGTTGAGATCATATTTACCTTGGGTCAGGGTTTCAATCAAACGCTCCTCATGTTTTCACTGATTGTTGCGCTGCTCACCCTGGGATTGGGAGCACTTTTTGGCTATATCAGCAACAACATGCTTCGAGACCTGCGCCGGATTCGAAAACAAACTATCGAAGAACGCGAAAGACAGCAGCGTGTGGAAAATGAGCGCGTCCGCACCATATACAGCCTGACCTCCACGCTGACCGCCACGCTCAACTATCACAGCGTGCTAGAATCCGCCCTCGACTTGAGTCTCACTGCCCTGAGCACCGATCCTGAGAGTGGACCTGAGGACCGCCTTGTCGCTGCGGTATTACTCTTCTCGGGAGATACGCTCATCGTTGGATCTGCGCGGCGATTCACGACCGCCGATATGCGCGTCCAACTTCCTGGGCAGGATGGGATCCTGGCACAGGTAATTAACGACGGTGATGCAGTGCTGGCCAAATCCGCATCCAGAGATAAGGAACTGGCGCACATCGTTGCTCTGCGCAGTTGTAATACCATCTATGCCTTCCCCTTGCGCACCGGTTACAACGTCTATGGTGTGATGATATTCGGTCATCCCGACCTTGATTATTTCACCCCCGATCGCCGCGATGTCATTGATATCCTCGGCAGCCAGCTTGTGATCGCCATTCAAAACTCGCGGCTTTACCAGGAACTGGCTGATGAAAAGAACCGCATGGTGGAAGTGCAGGAAGAGGCGCGAAAAAAGCTGGCACGCGATCTGCATGACGGTCCGACCCAGTCCGTCTCGGCCATCGCAATGCGGGTTAACCTCGCCCGGCGTATGATCGAGCGTGACCCTAAAGCAGCAGCGGATGAGCTGACCAAAATCGAAGACCTTGCCCGGCGCACGACCAAGGAAATCCGTCACATGCTCTTCACCCTGCGCCCGCTTGTGCTCGAATCGCAGGGGTTGGTGGCTGCGCTTCAGGCAATAGCGGAAAAGACTAAAGAAACATATGGCCAGGATGTCCTGGTCAAAGTGGAGGAGAGTATTCTGCCGGAACTCGAGCTGGGTAAACAGGGTGTGATCTTCTATATCGCCGAAGAGGCGGTCAACAATGCCCGCAAGCACGCCCAGGCGCCTCATATCTGGATCCGCCTGCGGTCGTTGGAGAAAGAAATCGTGCTGCTTGAAATTGTTGATGATGGATTGGGCTTTGATGTGGATGCAGTCAACCGGACTTATGACAAGCGCGGCAGCCTGGGGATGGTCAACCTGCGGGAGCGTACTGAGTTGATAAGCGGCCTGCTCCACATCGATTCAGTCCCAGGCAAGGGCACGAAAGTGCAGGTCTTCATCCCTCTGAGCGATGACGCCGTCGACCGTTTACACCACAGCAAGCGATAAAATTCAGTCATGCCTGTTGCTGCGTCACAATACTATTTTTCTCATCTTGAAGAGGAACACCTCCGCCCGCCCATCATTCTTATCCATGGGGCGGGCGGAGATCATTTGCACTGGCCGCCTGAAATCCGCCGCCTGGTGGGTCAGCGTATTTTTGCCCCTGATCTACCCGGTCATGGCAAATCCGATGGTGTAGGGCGCCAGTCTGTTGCCGATTATGCGCGGTGTATCCTTGATTTGTTGGACGCGCTGCATATTCACAAGGCAATCATCATCGGACACTCGCTGGGGGCTGCCATAGCCCTGACGCTTGCCCTGGACCATCCCCGCCATGTGCTTGCTCTCGGGTTAATCGGCGGCGGTGCGCGCCTGAAAGTCTCCCCAGATCTTGTAGAGAACACTGCCAGCCCTGCAACTCTTCCCCATGCACTCCAGGTGATAGCAGAGATGGCATTCAGCCCTAAAATTGAGCCACATCTGAAGCTGCTTGCCATGCAACGCATGGCAGCGACAAGACCCACGGTCTTCCATGGGGATTTTCTGGCGTGCAACCAGTTTGATGTCATGGATCGGTTGGCAAAAATCCACGTGCCGACTTTGGTGTTATGCGGCGCGGATGACCGGATGACCCCGCCACGATATTCAGAATATCTGGCTTCGTCTATCAAGCACGCCCAATTGGTCAGCATCCCGGATGCCGGCCATATGCTGATGATCGAGAAACCGAAGGCAGTTGCTGACGTGCTTTCAACTTTTATCGAAGGGATTAATTATCGTCCGGGTGAATAAAGCCCCCAGGCTCTCAAAAAGATGGAGTTTTCAAACTAATTTTCCAGAACATCTTTCAGAATTGATTCGGCATTTTTAACTGCCCGGGCGCGATGGCTCAAGCGGTTTTTTTCATCCTGGCTCAATTCTGCCATGGTGTGTCCCTGTTCACGCAGCAGGAAGATGGGATCATAACCGAACCCATTTGCGCCGCGTTCTTCAGGGATGATTTCGCCCGGACAATCTCCCTCCGCGATGCGAATCTTGCATCCTGGCACAGCTACCGCGATCGCGGCGTGGAAATGTGCCAGCCATGGGCGAGGTTTGTCTCGGAGGTTTTCTAAAAGGAAAGCGCGGCGGTCTGAATCGGTTGCGCCGGGCTTGCTGGAATAACGGGCGGAATAGATGCCCGGGGCACCGTCAAGAGCATACACCTCCAGCCCCGAATCATCCGCGAGCGTGACCATCCCGCTGGCGTCACAATATACTTTGGCTTTAAGCGCTGCATTTTCAGCATAGGTGGAGCCGGTCTCCTCGACTTTCAGGGCGATATCCAGTTGTGACGGCAGCACTAATTCAATCCCTGGCATGTCAGAGAGCAATTCCCGGAGTTCGCGCAATTTACCTTTGTTTTCAGTGGCAATAAGAAGTCTAGGCATCGCTTTCACTATTTTTCTTTTCTCGAATTCTATCAATCGCCCAGGCGATGTGCTCCTTGACCAGCGGTTCCTGGTCTTGACTCAATGCTTCGAGTATGGAGAGTGATTTTTTATCTCCGATGTTTCCCAGGGCGACAGCGATATTCCTCAAATAACCGTTCCGTTTAGCACGTTTGATGGGACTGTCTTTAAATTTTCTGTTGAATTCTTCCGGTGAGAGGGACAGCTCAATAGCCAGATCAGGATTTGGCACCCGGGCGCGGGGAGCAAGTGCGGGATCGCCTTCAAATGCGGCGAAGCGTCGATTCCAAGGACAAACCATCTGGCAAATATCGCAGCCGAAGACCCAGTTGCCGATTGCCGGGCGTAAATTTTCAGGAATTTCGGTCTTGTTCTCAATGGTCAGGTATGAGATGCAGCGGCGGGCATCCAGCGTCCGGTCGGGCAGGATGCAGTTCGTCGGGCAGGCGTCGAGGCAGCGCGTGCAGCTGCCGCAACGATCCGTTTCAAAAGGCGCATCTGGTTCCAACGGAAAAACAAGCAGGATTTCAGCGAGCAGGAAATATGACCCGTGCTGCGGATTAATCAGGCAGGTGTTTTTGCCGATCCAACCCAAGCTGGCGCGCATGGCGAGATCGCGCTCCAATAGGGGACCGGTATCCGTGTACCAGCGATTGGGGATGGCCTGTCCGGTTTGTGTTTCGATGAATTTCACCAGCGCCTGGAGTTTTTCAGGCATCACCAGATGGTAATCCGAACCCCAGGCGTAGGCGGCAACCCGCCCATTTACTTGCCCCGGGAGCGGATTCTTCTCTTCGTTTTCCCCAGCGAACCCCGGGTTTGTGTATCTGAGTCCCAAAACGACAATGGACTGGCATTCGGGTAGGATCAGTCTGGGGTTGGCACGTTTTGCGCGGACGCGGGCATCGCTTAAATAGTCCATAGAAGCCTGCCGCCCCATTGCCAGCCACTGTTCGTAGACTGGAAAATGGGGCGGAGGTTCGGCGGTTGTGATGCCCACCAGGGTAAAACCCAGTCGATGGGCTTGTTCTTTTATTTGTGATTCAAGCGATGCAGTCACACTTCCTTGCTTATTTGACGGTGACGACTACGGTGTAGAAATCACCGAATGGGTAGCCTTTGGTGTTTGACATGCGCCAGGCTCCTGTGTAACTGCCCACTTTGTTGGGGGCGGTCAGGTTGACGGAAACCTCAGTGGTGCCTCCGGGTGGGACGTCATTGGTCAGTGCTACTGCCTGCCCGCTCATTTTTTCGCCATAGCCGTAGATGAGGGTGTAGCCTGCTGCCCAGGTGCAAGTACCGGTGTTCTTGATCTGCCAGGTCTTGACGAACTTCTGCCCGGGGGTCATCTGAGTGCCGTCCGGCACGGTCACATCGGAAACGTATTTTGCCTCATCACATTGGGCAGGTGTGGTGGTGACGTTAGGTGTGGCGGTCGCCTCGGGTGTGGCGGTCGCCTCGGGTGTATTGGTGGCCGGAGGGGTGTATGCCGCGGCGGTTTTTTCAACCTGGGCGAGCACGGTTGCCGCGACCTGTGTCGCAAAGGCGTTCAGGTCGGGCGTAGGCGGCGGGGGAGTAGGCTCCGGTCCACACGCGCTCAAGATGACCGCTGCCGCCAGAACGACGGCAAGAGCGATATAGGTCTTGGTTTTTTTCATTTTTTCTCCAATCTGAGCCTCATTTACCGCCTGGTCATGCGCGGAAATGGAAACCCTGTTCAATTATATCGCTAAAGGCAGGCATAACCAGAAAAGGTGGTTTTGATATGCGAAACGCAGATTTGTTGTGGATGGACTGTTTTGAATTGACAGTTGGTTTACGGATGCAATAGGAATCAGGGGGTCGTTTTGAGCGACTCCCTGACCTGATCTTTGGATTTCAGCGGACAATCCGCGGCTGGAGCCAGAACGCCCAATCCTGGTTGGAAGGACCGTTGGCGTTGACCCGCAGGATAAATATCACCGATTTTCCTGCCAGCGATGAAAGATCCACATCCAGTTTCTCGATGCTTCCGTCATAGGTCTGGTTCCAGGATGCCAGAGTCTGTTCGGAACCGCCGTCGGCGACGTAGTTTAACTGAAACTGAACATTACATGCGGAACCATTATATAAACAGCCAATGACACCTCTGAAGCGGTCACCTGCCTTGATGTTGTAGGCCGGGTAGCGTCCGGAAATGTAACTGTTATCCACCCACTGGGGATGGGTGTACAGGGCGGCTTCGTTCTCGACAGCCCCGGTTTCAAGATTCGGGTCGGTCTGCTTCACAACAAATCCGTTGCTGTCACTGGTCGTGCCGGGGCAGGGTAATACACCCGCTCCACTTGACCACTGCGCCGAGCAATAATTATCGACAAAGTTATAGACCGTTGCCGGGTTGGTGTTGCCGACTTCAATGGTGACATAAAAGGTTTTGGTTGCCGTACTGCCCAGGCCAAAGATCACGCCAGAAGCATTGCGCAGTTTCCAATTTCCCTGATAACTGCCATTCGTCGCGGGCGCCGTCATAATGATCGAAATATCCACCATGTTGCCAGGCAGCACACTCTGAGTCAAGTTTACCGGAGAGGAGGCACCCATTTGTGCACCACTGTCAAACACTGCCGCATAGGAGGTGGTCCATGTGCAGGTTCCTGCGTTCTTTAGCCGCCACGTTTTGGTAAACGGTGTGTTTGGGTTGAACTTGGTGCCGTCCGGTACGGTCACATCTGCCACAAAAGCGCCCACGTCGCACAGCGGAGCCGGAGTGGGAGGCTTTACAGTTGCCAGAATTGGCGTACTGGAAGGCGCCTGGATGGGCGTGCTGGTCGCCACATTGATCTGCGTCGGCGGAATAGTCGCCGCGGGTGTATTGAATGAAGCCAGCTCGGTCAGGCGTGCTTCAACGGTCTGAGCCGACTGGGTGAATGCAATACTGGCTCCGTTTGGCGTGGGGGATTCTTGAGGCAGGTTGCAGCCTGTGAGAATTATCGCGAGGGCGATGAACAAAATACTGAAGAATCGGTTCAACATTCTCTTTCTCCTTCCAGCTTTGATTCTACATCAGCTTTTGGACGAAGAATCAATGATATTAATAAGCCGGTTGTTTTATCTGACGCTCATCACGCCGGATAAGTTCCCTCTGTAACTGCTCTCCGTCGTTTGCTTAGAAAAAGCCTCGGTTTCTGTGAGAACCGAGGCTTGAGTATTTTCTGCAGGTTTTATGCTGATTCCGGGTGGGCGCCTGCCATCCACAGGCCGAGCTGCTCTCGGGTGACTTCGCCTGCCGCCACGGTCGTGACGACCTGCCCTCGATATATTACAGCAATGCGATCCGAAAGTGCCATGACTTCATCGAGCTCGGCAGAGATCAACAATACGGCCACGCCCCGGTCGCGCATGGCGATAATCTCCTTGTGAATGTATTCGATGGAACCCACATCGAGGCCGCGCGTCGGCTGGTTGGCAACCAGCAGTTTAACGGGGCGGCTGAGTTCGCGTGCCACGATCACTTTTTGCTGGTTCCCGCCGGAGAGCTTCCCTACCGGATTGTAAGGCGAAGGAGTCCGAACATCATAATCGTTGATGAGTTTAACGGCATTCGCTTCCAGAACTTGAGGCTGGATGACCCCGTATTTGCTATAGGGCGCGTGATAATAATCGCACAGAACCATGTTATCCACGACGGTGTAGTTTAGCACCAACCCGTGCCGCTGCCGGTCCTCCGGAATGTGCGCCAGACCTGTCATGGTGAAGTCGCGCGGGGTATGATTGGTCAGATCCTTGCCGGATAAGAAGACGTGTCCCGATTGCGCCGGGAGCAGACCAGTGAGTGCTTCAACCAGTTCAGTCTGCCCGTTGCCCTGTACGCCGGCTATACCCAGTATCTCACCCTCGCGCACGTGGAACGATACGCCGCGCACCGCTTCCAGATCACGCCGGTCGTGGACGACGAGGTTCTCAACTTTGAGGATGTCTTCCTTCGGTTTAGCAGCTTCCTTTTCCACGGTGAGGATTACTTCGCGCCCGACCATCATGGCTGCCAGCTGGTGCTCGCTGGTTTCAGCCGGTGTGGTCGTACCGACCACTTTCCCGTCCCGCATTACGGTAATGCGGTCGGCAATTGCCAGCACTTCCTTAAGTTTATGGGTAATGAAGATGATCGATACGCCTTGTTTCGTCAGTTCGTGCATGATACGGGTCAGATCTTCTGCTTGCTGTGGCGTCAGCACGGCCGTCGGTTCATCCAGGATCAGGATGCTGGCTTTTCGATAGAGCGCTTTGACAATTTCCACACGCTGCTGAACGCCTACCGGCAGGTCGCCGACAATCGCCTCGGGGTTAACCTCCAACCCGTATTTTTGGGAGAGCTCCTTGACCATCGCGGCGACCGTTTTGCGTTCCAGCCGGTCGAGCGGTGGGATGGGTCCTGCTCCACGGGCGCGGTGGTCGGTTTCAGAACCCAGCATGATATTTTCAGTAACTGAGAATACCGGGATGAGCATGAAATGCTGGTGCACCATGCCAATACCGTGAGAGATGGCATCCTTGGTCGAGTTAAGTTCCATCGGCTTGCCGTTGACAAACACTTCACCTGTATCGGGTTTGTACAACCCGTAGAGGATGTTCATCAGTGTGGTTTTACCCGCGCCGTTTTCGCCCAGCAGGGCGTGGACTTCTCCCAGACGCAGGTCAAAATCCACGTTATCGTTAGCCAATACCCCCGGGAACCGTTTGGTAATCCCTTTTGCCTGGAGGACAATCGAAGTTTCAGTCATGTTGTCCTCTATTTCACATAAGGTTGGCCGTCGGCGGCTGGAGGAGTAGTCTTTCCCACCACGCCGGTCAGGATGATCATCGTCAGAATGTAAGGGGTCAGACCGACTACATAGGATTGCTGAAGAAAAGCCAGATTCGGCGGGATGAGCTCGCGGAAGAACTGCAGGTTGATCTGCAATGCCTGTGCTGAGCCGAACAACAGGGCAGCTGCCCACGCGCCGATCGGAGTCCAGTTGCCAAAGATCATGGCAGCCAGTGCAATAAAGCCGCGCCCGTTGGTCATCAAAGGTTCAAATGATGGCACTGACTCAAGCGTGAGGTAAGCGCCCGCCAGCCCGGCGAACAACCCGCCGATAATGACATTTGCATAGCGCATGAAGTACACATTGATACCGACGGTATCAGCGGCTCTGGGATGCTCTCCCACGGAACGGGTCCGCAAGCCCCAACGTGTGTTGAAAAGGATGTAGCTCGATACAAAGACCAGCACAATCGCCGATATGGCAATCGGTTTCTGGTCAACAATCTTGTTGAGCGATTCGCCGATGGTGAAACAATTGCCGGTATTTGCGCCGCACCATTGCTGGAAGAGTTCGGTGATCGGGATGTGCAGACGAGGCAGAATACCCGGAGCATGCGGTACCTGCCCGCCGAAAACGCTCCCTTTTTCAAAGAACAATTGACGATTCAGGAAGCCCGTTACACCGATGGCAAGGATGTTGATGACTGTCCCACCGATGATCTGATCCGTTTTGAAGGTGATGGACAGCGCTGCCAGCAGCAGGGCGAACAAGCCGCCGCTTACTAATGCCGCCAGAACGCCCATCAGGATGCTCGGGGTTGCTGAAAAACCGAAAATGGAATTCATGTAGATGGAAGCCAGCCAGCCAAAAAAAGCTCCTGCCAGCATCATCCCTTCAATGCCGATATTCACCACACCGGATCTTTCGCAGAACACGCCTGAAAGTGCGCCCAATGTCAGGGGTGTGGCAACAGCGATGGTGGTCGCGACCATGCTGGCGATGATGACGAGGGGCGGGACCGCCTTATAGCCCACCAGCACCACCGAGCCAATCAGGAGGGCTATAATGATTATGATGAAGATGAATCGTTTAGCCACAATTCCTCCTAGCCGCCCCAGCCGCGTGTGAGCACCAGACGTTCTTCCTTAACCTTGATGCGATAGATGTAGCGGATGATTTCATCAGCGGCGACGAAGAGTAATATAAGCCCCTGAATGATGGAGATGACGTCCACCGGGATCTGGGTGAGGAATTGCATGCGGGTGGCGCCGTTGCGCATCCCGCCAAACAGGATTGCTGCCAACACCACTCCCAGTGGGTGGGTCTTGCCGAGCAGAGCAATGGCAATGGCATCAAAACCGTAGCCGATCGAGAAGCCAAGCTCGTGGCGGTAATTCAACCCGATCACCTCGATCGCCCCAGCCAGGCCGGCGAGCGCGCCCGAAAATGCCATGGTCAGGACAATTAGTTTTTTCACATTAATGCCCGCATATTTGGCAGCATCGGGGTTGGCACCCACGGTGCGGATCTCGAACCCCAGTGTGGTTTTCCACAACAGATACCACACCAGCCATGCGACAATCAGCGCTAGGATAAAACCCCAGTGCACCCGCAGGTCAGGGAAGATGGCGGGCAGGCGGGCGGTGAGGGCGATCTCAGGTGTGCGGGCAGAAACATTATTTGGATCCTTGTCCTTCATCGGCCCGTTCAACAGAAAGCTGACGGTATTAAGCGCGATATAGTTCATCATGATGGTGTTGATGACTTCATGCGCACCCGTGTAGGCTTTCAATGCTCCAGGAATGGCCGCCCAGATGGCTCCGAACAAAATTCCTATCCCTATCGCCAGAGGAATATGAATGATGGCTGGAATGGTAATTCCCAGCAGGCCGGGCAGAGCATACCCCACCCAGGCAGCGGCCACCGCTCCCAGCGCAAGCTGCCCCTCCACGCCGATGTTGAACAGGCCGCCTTTGAATGCCAGCGCGACTGCCAGCCCGGCGAAAATGTAAGGGGTCGCCCACACGGCGGTTTCACTTAATGCCTTAGGGGAACCAAACGCGCCCTCAAAAAGACCAACATAAGCCTGGATTGAATTTCCCCCCGCCAGAGCAATGATAACGCCGCCAATAACCAGTGCTGTAAAAATGGCGAGGAATGGCACAAGCGCTGCATCCAGCGCCGAGCGAAAAAGTTGCCTCGCGCGACCGGGAGTCTTCTTTTCCTTTGTCTCGCTACCCTGCATCCCGTGTTGCTCCCTGAGACTGAATTTTTTTAATTATAACAATAAAGGGGAAAGAGGGTAACCTCTTTCCCCTTCGAGTTCAGGGTTCGGATATCTTAAGGTTTGACAGGTGGAACGTTGGTCTTCAGTGAGCCGTCCAACAGGCCCTTGAGAAGCGCCTGCATCTCAGCATCAACATTGGCCGGAACCTGACTCGCCAGATCATGATAGGGAGCGTAGCCCGAAGGACCAAAGTAGTAACCGCCAGTCGGGAATTTATCAGCCTTGGTCAATTTGATTATGGCTGCCACTGGCTCCGTCTCTGGTTTCATTGCGCTGGAGAGCAGCATCTTCTGAGCTTCGGGCAAGGTGAAGTACTGGTCGGTGTCCACACCGATGGCATATTTACCAGCTTGGGCAGCTGCGATGACAGCGCCGTTACCGGTCTTGCCGCCGCCGCCGAAGATCACATCCGCACCCTTGTCGATCATGGAGTTGGCGGTCGTGGCGCCCCATTCGGGATCGGTGAAGGTCTTATCGAAACCAACATCACTGTGATACACATTGGTGACAGTGGTGGTGGTGCCGTTCTTGGCATCTTCATAAGCCGCGCCGGCTCGGTAACCTTCGCCATATCGCCAGACGGGCGGGACTGCATCGGTGCCGAACACGCCGCCGATGTTGTGCGCCTTGGACATCATCGCGGCTAATGCGCCGACCAGGAAACCCGACTGATCTTCATTGTATACGAGGCCAACCAGGTTCGCCAGCGGCCAATCGGGGTGGTTGTCGTCCTTGACCAAAAATTGGTCGATGCCGATGAACTTGATGTTTGGATACTTCTTGGCAGCCGCGTAGGTCGGATCTGTCAGGTTAAAGCCGACGGTCACGATTTCATCGTAGCCTGCATCCGCGAAGGTGGCGATGTTCTTGGCGTAATCCTTCGGGTCGGTGGTCTCGATGTATTGGACCCAGTTGGCATCACCGTCGGTCTTGGCCTTTTGTACGCCTTCCCAGGCAGTCTGGTTGAAGGACTTATCGTCCACTTTGCCGACATCCGTCACCAGGCCGACACAAAAGACGTCGGCGCTCTTGCAGTCAGCGGCAGCGGGTGCGCAAGCAGGCACCAGCATTGCCACAAGCAACAGGAGGGCAAATACAGCAAAAATTTTCTTCATTTTTTTCTTCTCCTCTTAGAGTATTGGGGGTTTGGGGTTTGCTTCGTGCCCATATGCACGATCACGTTGATTTTATTTTACAGCCTTACAGACCTTTGTGCAAGTGACACAAGGCATCATTCGATCGGATCAATTCTATCGCCCACGCCGACCATGCCGGATTCTAGGATCTCGGCGCGCAGACCACCCCGGTGGACCAGACCCGCCCGCACCTGACGCCCCGTCAGTTGCTCCAGATGCCCGCAGGGTTCGCATAACTCCAGACCTTTGAAGACGGCGCTGCCCACGCGGAAGGTTTTGCCGACGAGATGGTTGAGCGCCACACCGCGCGTGGTGATATTGCGACGGCTTTCCACACCGCTCAACTCCAGCCTGTAATCGCGTACCAGCGCTTCAAGCGCTTCCGCCTCGATGAAGGTCGCTTCGCGGGAGGGTTTGTGTTTCCTGGAGTAGGTTCCCTTTCGCAGAAAGTAACGGTCGCCTTCCAACCCCTGCCCGGCAATTGCGTTGACCTGTTCCACCGAAACCAGTGCGGCTGCACCCTCCGGCGTAATTTGAATAGTGACAACTTTACCCATAATTTTTCATCCTTTTATCCGTGATCTTCTTCGTTTTCCAGTACCATTACTTTGTAAGCCTCGGCGTAGCTCATCCCCTTTTCCTTCCCCTCCTCTGCCGCCCACTCGCGGATCATTTTCTCCGGGTCCCAATCGCCCAGCTGGCTGGCATGTTTCTTAAGCGCGGCAAGCTTGGCGTCGATTGTCTCGCTGATGTCCACCCACGTATCGGGTTTTTCGGGGCCGTGGAGATAGAGCCGCTTGACATTGTGCGGTTCGTAACCTTCCTTCAGCAAGTCGGCGAAAAGCAGGCGCGACCCTGCGGACGGGAAAACGGCATACGTCGCTGCCTGAGCCGCAGCGCGGTGGTCGGGATGATTGATATACCCGTTGCCGTAGAAGACCGCCTGCGGGTCGCCGGTCACGACGACATCGGGTTTGTGGGTACGGATAAATTTGGTCAACTCCTTGCGCAAGGCAAGCGTCGGTTCCAATTCGCCGTCGGGATAATGCAAATAAATGGTCTGCTTGATGCCGAGAATTTCATTCGCGGCATTCTGTTCCCCTTCGCGGAGGCGGGCAAGCGCCGGTTTGTAAGCGGCATCATGCGACGGGTCGTTTGAACCCGCGTCGCCGCTCGTGGTCACAACGGAAATCACATCACACCCGGCTCTCGACCATTTGGCCAAAGTCCCGGCAACAGTAAATTCCTGGTCATCCGGGTGGGCGTGGATGCTCATAACTTTCTTGGGCAGGTATTCGTTCATAAGTTGATCTCCAATAAAGGTTTCTAAGGCTGGCAGTTCTTGATATCGAGCAGACGGCGGATCAAGCCATGACTGGGTTTGTTGTATTCCGAAACGACTACAATGCATGGGCGGGAAAGGTCGGCGCGCGCT
>JBGOXG010000192.1:0-4360 GCA_041479025.1 Anaerolineae bacterium | reverse complement strand
TCCGTGCACCGTTCCTACCGGGAAGCGGATCGGCTCGCCGGTGGGTGGATATGTGAATTCTAACCAACCGTGTTCCTTCATGCCTTTTTTAGTTGCCATGATGAGAAACTCCGATTATCAAGAAAATCCTTGAGAGATGCGAAATGTCATTTGTTATTTTCCGTGCGTCTTCCGCCATTTGTCCAGGTGGCCTTTCTCGATGAGTGCCTGGGCGATCTGCACCGCATTCTGAGCTGCTCCCTTGCGCACGTTGTCGGATACCAGGAAGAGGTT
The DNA here is from genome assembly GCA_041479025.1 of Anaerolineae bacterium. Classification (GTDB taxonomy): domain Bacteria; phylum Chloroflexota; class Anaerolineae; order Anaerolineales; family Villigracilaceae; genus JBGPQJ01. Next base: position 4,087 of record JBGOXG010000192.1, on the reverse strand, counting down.
GAGACCGTTGGCGATGGTTAGATCTTCGCGGATTCGGCCCACATGGACCAGGTTTCCACCAGCAACCTTGGCCGGCTGTGGGAATTCCAGATTATCCACATCATCCACCAGCTTAACCCCAGGGGCTTTGCTCAGTGCTTCGCGCACCTGTGCCAAAGTCAGCTTCTTTTCGGTCTCGATATTGCAGCTTACCGAATGGCAGACCAAAACTGGCACCCGGACGGCTGTGTCAGTGATGCCGATGCTGTCATCGTGCAGCATCTTATGCGTTTCATAGACCATTTTCCACTCTTCGAGAGTATAGCCGTCTTTCTCAAAAACATCGATGAACGGAATTAGGTTATAAGCCAGTTGGTACTTGAAGACCGCTGGCGAGGAGGGAGCGAAGCCCAGCGCAATGTCTACGGACTGCTTCTTCAGCTCCATCATTCCGCGAGCCGCCCCTCCGGAAGCAGATTGATAGGTAGATGCCACCAGACGTTTAATCCGGGAGAGATCATGGATGGGTTTGAGCACGACAACAGTGCCGATCGTGGTACAGTTGGGGTTGGCGATGATGCCCGCATGCCAGTCAAGGTCTTCACAATTCACTTCGGGCACTACCAGGGGCACCTCAGGATCCATCCGGTAGGCGTAGCTGTTATCGATAGCAATTGCACCCTGCCGGACAGCCTTGGGGGCCAGATCCTTGCTGACCTCCTCGTTGGTGGCAAAAAAGGCGATATCGATATCTTTGAAGGTTTCTTCTTTTGCCTCAACCGTGTAATGAACCTGCCCGTTAAAGCTAACCGGTGCTCCGGTCATTTCTTTTTGCTCCAGCAGGCGCAGTTCATCCACAGGAAAGTTGTATTCTTCCAAGATCCGCACCATGTTGGAACCTACCAGGCCAAGTGCACCGACAACTGCGATATTATACTTTTGCATGTTTAAATGCTCCTGTGCCGCTCGTAGATAAACGGGTGAATTATAGGACGATTCGGACTATTCTTCGTGCGCGTATGGATGTCCATGTTCGATTAATACATTGCCAGGTTTCACATTCGGGCTGGTGCGGATAACTGTGACAATCCCATCCAACAACGCCTTGACCTCCACCAGGTCCTGACCGAAGTAATCGCGGATGACACCCACCGCCTGATCTTTCTTGACTACTTCGTTCATTTTGACGGTTGGATACCACATCCCCTGCAGTTCGCTGCGCACAGAAGAGTAGTTTTCCAGGTAAGTGCGTTTGACCGTGTTGACGATCTTACCCTCCATCATCCCCAGGTGGATCAAGATGTTGCGCAAACCGGTCAGGTGGACCTCCACTTCCTCCAGCTTCAGGATGCCCTGCTGGCCTGCTTCACACAGGATTGCCAGCTTGCCGCGCCTGGCGCACACGCCGAAAGCCCAGGTTGGCTCCACTTCTGAGGCCATTTTTTCCACCACGACCAGAGGAATGTTGTAAGCCACTGACATCGCTTTGCATTTGGCATCGAAATCGGCGTCGCCCGTTTCGGTATGGATAGTGAACGGAGTAAGCGCTTCGGGAATATCCCCGCCGTGCAGCTCAACGAAATAATCGCATTTGGAGAGGACTTCCTGGTCGAAGTAGTAAGCCATCGCCTCGCCATAGGTGCCGATTGGGTTGCCAGGGAAAGTGCTCATCGGGTTCTTGCCATCGTGAGGCACGACAAAACCCAGGTTGTTGACAAAAGCCGGCAGGTTATAAATCATTCCTACCTTCAGTGTCCCCTTCAGACGGCGTGGGTCTACTTCGTTAAACAAGCGGATAGCTGCCTCGATGCCAGCGAACTCGCTGCCATGCATCCCGCCCAGGACCAGCAGTGTCGGACCCTCTGCAGCCCCGTGAATGGTCCCAACCGGAAAGCGAATGGGTTCACCGGTGGCGCGATACTTGAACTCTAGCCAACTTTTTTCTCTCATTCCTGCAGTTGTCGTCATCGTGACTTCCTTTTCTATTTATGATAAACAGCCCTGATAGATTGTTGGGGGTTTAATCTCTTATGGGTGAACCGCGGCGTCTTGCCCGCCGCTTAACGATTTCGAACGCGGGTAGTTTTGCTCCAGCCATTATCCAGGAATTCCTCCAGATCAGCCACGGCGATATTGAAAAACTCGCGCATCACGGGTTCGGGTTTGGTGTAATCACCACCGCCTACGCCATCGCCGTAATCTTTGCGGGTTTCTGCCGCCGATAGAGCGTAATAATCTTCAATATGGGTTTGTTCCTTGAACACCGGTTCGATTGGTGCAACCTGGTTGATCCAGGGGAAGCTTTCCAGCCAGCTTCCATGATCATAGTCTGTGCTGCCCAATTCTTTAATCCTGGCATAAGTTTTGGGCATCAAATACCATTCACGGAATTTTATCGTCAGGTCAGATCGATCCACCACGTATTCGCTAATGACATTCTTAGCCAGGGTGTTGCCGCCATGACCACTGAAGAACAGGATGCGCTTAAACCCGCTGCGTACGACACAGTCCAATATTTCTTTTATGATGTGCATATAGACGCCAGAGCTCAGGCTGATGGTACCGGGGTAGTCCAACGAGAAGTGGGAAGGTCCATAGGGTAGCGCTGGTCCCAGCAGCACTTTTTTATTTTCGCAGGCAACCCTGGCAATTTCCCAGGGGCATTGAGTATCCGTTGCCAGCGAATTCGGACCATGTTCCTCTGTTGCGCCAAGGACCACCACAATCCGGTCATCGTGCTTCAAATACTTTTCTACCATTTTCCAGTTCATTTTTTCGAGTAACATAGATATCTTCTCCTTTTTAAAATTTAGTTGGGTCTGATCGCTATTCTTGTGCAGCCACTGCTGGAGCCAGGGAGAGCCCGCCCCTACCGGGCTGCCACAATCGGGCAGGCAGCCATGTGCCCGGCCTCCATTTCTTTCAAAACAGGTACTTGATTCTTGCAGCTTTCCACCGCCAGCGAACAACGCGGATGGAAGCGACAGCCAGATGGGATATGAATCGGGCTGGGTGGGTCGCCCTGCAGCGCCGATACCTCATTTCGGATTGTTGGATCGAGTTCCGGGGCAGCAGCCAGCAGCGCCATAGTATAGGGATGGATAGGATTGGCAAAGATCTTATCCGTTGGACCGATCTCCATAATCTTTCCCAGGTACATCACCGCAATGCGGTGGCTCACATGCCGGACCACGCGCAGATCGTGGGTAATGAAGATCATGGTCAGGTGCAGTTGTTCCTGCAGCTCCATCAGCAAGTTGATGATCTGAGCCTGGATGGACACATCCAGAGCCGAAACTGGTTCATCAGCCAATAGGAGAGAGGGTTCCATTGCCAGGGCGCGCGCGATCCCAATCCGCTGCCGCTGCCCGCCACTGAATTGAGATGGCATGCGTTGCAGCGCGTCGGCGTTCAGGCCTACCATTTCCATCAATTCCAGCATCCGCTCTTTGCGTTGTGCCGGTGGGCGTATGTTGTGGACCGAAAGGATTTCACCTAAAATTTGTCTGACAGTCATCCTTGGGTTCAGTGAAGAGTAAGGGTCCTGGAATACGACCTGTATCTTTCGCCGTTCAATGCGCATTTCCTGGTGGCGTAATTTTAGGATATCCCTGCCCTCGAACAAGATTTCACCTGAGTCAGCGTCGTAAAGCTTGGCGATACAGCGCAGCAGGGTGGTTTTACCGCAGCCAGATTCTCCAACGATACCCAGGATCTCGCCTTTTTCCACGACAAAAGAAACATCGTCAACCGCTGTGATCACTTCCGCTTTATGCCTGAGAATCGCCGGGACCAAACCTAACGGCAGCTCAAAGGTTTTATTCAAATCCCTGACTTCAAGGATGGGTGCGAGATTAATATTCATATATCTGTAACCTTAAGTTTGTTGAGATTGCCAGACGGTGATTCGCGCAGGCAATCTCCCGAATTAGCGCACATCTTTAATGCAGGCGGAGAAGTGATTATTTCCAACCTGCCGCAGAGGAATGTCCCCAGACCGGCATTCGTCCGTTGCAAACTGACAGCGAGGATGGAAACGGCAGCCGTCCGGTAATTTTGCCATGTCGGGTGGCATACCGGGGATTGGGATCAGGCGATGCCTGGTAGC
>JBGOXG010000153.1:0-5424 GCA_041479025.1 Anaerolineae bacterium | reverse complement strand
TTGCACCCCGAAAAGCCTTCCACTGTCGATCCCTTGAACTGCAGGGTGATTAACGAGTTGTTGACCGGGACCTGCCCGTTGAGTTGTCTTAGTACCCAAAGATGATTGGAGACCTGCGGAGGGATGGGCGCAGGAGTCGGGACATTGGGTGGCACCGGTGTGGCGGTTGGTTGCGGGGGTGGTGTCTCCGTTGGAAATGTCGTGGGTGCGCTGGTTGTTATCACAGTGGCTGTCAGTCCCGAAGGGCTGGTGGATATTGTCGTTGGCTGCGGGGGGACTGTGCTGGTCGGCGCGGCTCCCAACGTCACCCCGACGGACGACTGTGCCACCAGGCTGTTATCCGCCGGGTTGGTGGCAAACGCAATGATTGTCACCGGCACCCCCGGGGCGACATTCACCTGAAGCAGGGTGATCCAGTTGCCTTGCGCATCCAGCGGACCAGACTGTTGCACGAGCAGGTTGCCGTTCTGATCCTGGAGTTGCACCATCACCTGGTTTTCGGGCAGGGTGCCTGCTTTTCCAACCACCCTGATCGGAATGGCGGAGTCAACCACAGCGCCATTGACTGGTTCTGTGATTAAAATGAATGGCTGTGCCTTCGCCGTGTAAGTGACATTCACCCGGTCCTGCGCGATCACTGAGCCATCCACGGCCGAAGTGGAGAATGCGTAGATCTGTCCGGCTACCCCAGAAGCAATCCCCTGCACGTTCAATGTCACGGACCATTGGCCAGCCAATCCCAGCCCGGCCTGGGGCGCGTTGATCGCGGTCGGCGCCTGGGCAAGCACGGCGCCGTTCTGGTCAAGCGCTTGTATGACCAGACCGCCCTCGAACAAACCCGCCGCGTCACCGGTCACGATGATCGTTGCGGATGTATCCAGTTGCGCGCCACTGGCAGGTTGCTGGATCTTGATATAAGGCTGGATGACTGCGGGTTTGTTGAATGTCACCCCAATACTATCTTCGGCATTCACCGAGCCATCTACAGGAGAAGCAGCGTAAGCGCGAAGCCGCCCGGCAGTGGTCAGTGGAATATTTATGTAAAGTTGTACAACCCAGGTGCCCGGTTCGCCTGCGACCGCATTGGCCGAATTCACCGTGGCAGGCTGCTGCCCCAGAATATTCCCCGTTGTATCCAGAGCTTGAACCACCAGGTTGCCTCCCGACACGCCGGCAAGGCCGCTGACCACAATCATCTGATTGGCATCCAGCGTCGCGCCATCCGCCGGGGAGGTCAAATCGATAAATGATTTGATTTCCGGAGTCGTGATGTTATTGGCTACAGCATAGGTAAGTGCGCCAATCACCAGGAGCACGAAAGCGATACCAATCACAACCGCAAAAATCCTGCCCCACGCAGGTTGCCCTTGCGACTGATCGGGAGGAAATTCATCTGGGTAAGGCTCGTTCATGGGGTTCCTTTCAAAAGAGAGGACAAGCTTGAGGCAGGTTCAGCCTGTACGTTTTCAGCAGGGGCACATACACCCCCAAACTTGATTCGTTGTCCAAATGCAGCGAGAATCCCCTAATGGATCACCCTCGGGCTGCCGTTCCTCTTCACCTTGATGCGCATTATAACATAAGCATTTTCCGGGGCTTTTACTGCTTCTTCCATTAAAAACTAAACTTTTACTTGCCTAGAGTTGGGCTGATAGTGAGATTTTGGTTTAGATATTTACGCAGTACTCTGTAAATCAAGCACCCCGCTTTCACGGGGTGCTTGATTTGCTTGAGTATGGCCGTTCTCCTACGGGTTAACCATACGAATAGGAGCGGGGAATTCTCCGCTCCTATTCTCTACTTTGTTGACTTGCGTGCTGGTTTTACACTGGCCGGCTTTTCGATGACCGGTTTTTCAGTAACCGGCATTTCGGTGGGAGGTGTTTCGTCAGCGGATTTTTCGCTGACCGGCTTTTCGACAGCCGGCATTTCGCTAACTGGTTTTTCGCTGACCGGCTTTTCATCAGAGAGCTTCTCGCCAACCGGTTTCTCGATGCGACGGTCATCATTAATAACCAGGAATACCGCGCCAGTGCCTAGCAGGATCACAACCACTGCCACCGCCCAGCCAATGAAGGGGATCGCCGCTAACAGTACATAGATCAGCAGTCCAAGCGCCAGCACGCCCAAGCGGAACCAGAAACTCATCCGCTCGTACCGCTTCAGAATTAAAAGACCGGCCAGGAATGCGACGATGACTTTGCTTAAGTACATCACAATCATGAAGAACAGAACATAGGCGGTGCTGACTGCAAAGAATCCGAGCGCGCCAAAAGCCGTTCCAAGACCGGAAAAGCCGATCCAGCCAATTCCGAGCGCAACTGCCATAATGAGCGCCCCGATCAGTGCCAGACCGACATTTCCTACGATGATCGCCGCCAACCCCAGCCCGGCGGAGGAGAACGGTGCTCGCCTGACTTTTTCTCCCCAGCGCAACAGATGACGTGGGAAGAGCCACAACGCCAGCAACCCGACCAGCAGCAATCCAATGTATTCTCTGGCTGCGGAAATCAACCATTTCTGCAATGCGACGGCATCGATACCGTTTTGTTGGGGAGGATAATAAGCCACAGGCGCGGTGAGTTTCCCGCCACCGGGCAGCGCGGTCTGCGGAGCAAGGAAAGGAGGCGCCTGAATGTTGAACATGCGGATGATCAGTCTGACAACTTCCAGGGGGCCGATCACTGCAGTCGTATCTCGCTCGACACTCCCTCCGAATTGCGCTCCAAGGATAAAAATCCCGGTGAGGTCGCGACCGATCGTGGCCCCCTCGGGCATGCCGACCGACAAACCGAGGAAGGCGACGTTGCGCCCCACCTTGCCCTCCGGACCAAAATCCAACTCCAGCGCAGTGCCATAAACGCCATCCGTAACCTCGCCTTTGATAAATACCTGCTGGGTTAACGCAAACAGGCTGCCATCCACTTTTCCGTTGACCGTGACCGTGCCGCCCAGGGCGAACACATTGCCATTGACGTCACCATCAATCGTCACCGTATCGCCAAACAGGATCACATCATCATCAACCGTTGTCCCGGCCGGGATGGTATCCCCGGCGACAATCCCCTGTGCATGAACGGGTGAAACAGCGCCAAACAGCAGAACCATAACGAACAGCGGGGTCAAGATGAATATCTTTTTGAACATATTTTCTCCTTGGTGATCCCCTTTACTTCTTATCTGTAACGAAACGGTCAAGCAACCAGCTCACGAGGCTGACCACGATGGACCCAACGACTGCCCCCCAGATAGTAACCTCAACGCCGATCCCCAGGAATGTCGTACAGATCCATGCAGAGAGCCACAGGACAAATGCGTTGATTACAATCAGGAACAACCCGAAGGTAACCGCAATGCACCCGCAGGAGAGCAGTTTGAGGAGTGGTTTAATGAAAACATTCACCAGCCCCAGGACGACCGCCATGACGGCGTAGGCAAACCATGCCGAAGTCGTCCCTTGAACTGTGATGCCCGGAACGATCCAGGCTGCGAGAATGAGGGCAATGAAAATGATGAACCAACGGACGAAAATTCGCATAAGAAACCTCCTTTTGTCTTGAGCAGGCTGGTACAGATCCACCCGCTCTCTTAAAGAATATTATAGTCGAGATAGAAGCATTTATTTTATCGCGTATGGATGGGCTTTTATGCTAGAATTTACACAATTGCAAGCAAGAGGATAGGTCGGAAATGATTGATCAGCAACTGTTTGTTGAACGCATGCTTGAATCGGAAAACCTGACCGATGAATTGGAAGATGACGACGCCAATTGGTTGCTCAACTGGGGGATTGGACAAATCGGCCATGTAATAGAAGTAAAGCAGGACCTCGAAGCAGCCGCAGAAAGAGTAAACGCGCTGATGCAATTCATGCGCCTGCTCAACCGGATCGGAGGAAACCCAGCCTCCATCTCCCCCGGGGTTATCCCTGAACTTCTCGAACGGCATTCAGCGGCCTTTGGCGCCTCTTACTCCCCAAGTGAAATAAAATGCCAGCAGGTTGTCGAAACACTACCCGCGATGACCTCCCGCCAGGCAATGGAATTCATCATCAACTGGGCAAGCAATCATTAATGCATCCATTCAGGAGAAAGTGAAACATGTCCCCTTCGCGAAGGCTTAATCCTCAGGCGGTTCAACTTACGACAGGCGGTCTTATATTATTACTGGTGGCCATTGCGATTGTCTGGTTCATCCCCGGAAAGCCGTCGGGTGAAACCACACCGCTGCCTCCTACTCTGACGCCTGCCGAAGTTACCCCCACTCCAGACAGCCTGCCTTCCTGGCTCACAGTTTACTTTACGAATCCCAATCCGCCCGACGATATCAACCATGGGGTGGATCAGTACATCGTCCCATTAATTGAGAATGCCACCCGAAATATGGTTGTGGCTTCCTTCGACTTAAACCTGCCCTCCATTGTGGATGCGCTGGTCCGAGCTAAAGAACGCGGTGTGGAAGTACGCGTGCTCTACGACGGAGAAAACGGCGTGCAACAACTGGAGGCTGACCGCTCACCCACCGGAAAGGTTTACAATGCGGTCGAGATATTACGCACCGCGAACATCCCCCTTGTAAATGGGGGGCGCTCCAATGGCTTGATGCACAACAAATTCCTTATCATTGACGGGCAATATCTGGTGATGGGATCATGGAATTTTTCATACAACGACACCTACCGCAATAATAACAATGTCCTGGTGATCACCGATCTCACCTTGATCGCCAATTACCAGGCAAAGTTCAATGAATTGTTCGCGAAGAAGGACTTTGGCGTCCAATCGCAACTCGGCGCGCAGGTGCCGGTCATGAATATTGTCGGTGTGAATGTCGCCAATTATTTTTCGCCTGCAGACCAGGTGATGGACAAGTTGGTCGCGCTCGTTGGTGGTGCACAGAATTCAATTTATTTCATGGCCTTCACCTACACCCACCCCGATCTCGTCAAAGCCATGGTCGAACGGCATAATGCCGGGGTGGATGTGCAGGGCATATTCGAGAATCGCGGCGCCACGCAGGGCGCCATGGTGCCTCTCTACTGTGCCAATGTCCCCGTCAAAGTGGATGGGAATAAATATACGATGCACCACAAAGTCATCGTGATCGACAAGAGTATCGTCATCACCGGCTCATTTAATTTCACCGGCGCTGCCGATACAGCCAACGACGACAATTTGATCGTGATCCAGAGTCCGGCACTGGCGCAGCTTTACCTGCAGGAATATGAACGCATGAAAGCCAATGCACAACCCCCCAACCTCAGTGATGAATTTTTGAAATCTGCCCAACAGGATAAATGGGCGGAGTACTGTAAAATCGAGTAGGGAGCGGCGGCTAGCCGCCCCCTCTCACACCACCGGACATGCGGGTCCGCATCCGGCGGTTCAATAAGAATAACGTAGTTTGAAGTATCGTTTCGCAATG
>JBGOXG010000081.1:0-9644 GCA_041479025.1 Anaerolineae bacterium | reverse complement strand
TTCCGAGAAAGGGACATGGGTTCGGCTTCTCAACGTCCCCGTTGAAGGCAAGCTCGTACAAGGGTTTGAGGGCATGGATGTCGGCGAACGGATTCGCGTGAAGTTAACGTCCGTTGACGTTCAGCAAGGATTTATTGATTTTAAGAAAGTCAGCTCATCAAAGTTTTGATACGGAAACTCACACATCCGTATTCAAAATCGCAAAGCTTTGAGGAAAGTCACTCGCGTGCCAAAAGGAGAACAAGAAATCGAGAAAATGAAGTAAGGGATTCCCGGGAAAAACTGTCCAACAACTGCTACCAGCGGACGACTTTGCCTCGCTGTGCTTGGCTCGCCGCCGCTGAAGCGCAAGCCGTTGGGCGTCAAAAAAAAGGTGCCTCTTCTTTGAATGCTGTTGAATGCAGCATTGAGGTAAACTAACTAATGACGATGTTAAAATCGTCAACTGGAGGAGTTGCCATGAAAGGTTATGTGCAAAACATTGAAAGCATTGCTGTCAAGAATAAAGATTTTCGCCAAGTGCTTTACACAGCCAGGAACTGTCAGCTCGTTATCATGGCGTTGAAGCCCAAGGAGGAGATCGGGATGGAAGTGCACAAGCTCGATCAGTTCTTTCGCGTGGAGGAAGGGACGGGCGAGGCCGTTCTCGATGGCGTTCGTACGGCGATCAGCGCGGGCTTCGCCGTGGTCATCCCTGCTGGGATGAATCACAATATTATCAATACTGGCAATGTTCCAATGAAGCTCTATACGCTCTATGCGCCGCCGAATCATCGGGACGGCGTTGTCCACCATACCCGCGCCGAAGCGGAAAAGGACGACGAACACTTCGACGGTAAAACGACGGAATAGAGATCTGAAGGAGAAATCTCATGAATAAGCAAGCAGGTTTGTTGGATTTGACCATCGTGAAGCGGTCATCGTAATTCTCACAGATGGTGAAGTAGAAATCAAGCATAGCACCTCAAACAGCGGAAAACATATCCGGTACTCTGGCAGTTCACATTCTAAAACCCCGGAAGGATTAAAAGAGGTCACCTCAGAAGACCAGAGAGACGGAAAATTTGGAAATAATCTCAACAAATTTTACGATGAGATTATTGCAAGTATTCGTAATGCAGACTCCATCCAGATCTTTGGCTCTGGAGAGGCAAAAGGCGAGCTGGAAAACGTATCGAGCACGAAGGACTGGGAACCGGTCTCTGCCTGGGCTGCCCGGATGGATCATGTGGAACAGAAAGGAGTTTGAAATGACAATTACTGCTTTCTTAACGTTAGTTTTGGGGATCCTGTTGCTGCTCTTTGGGCGGCGAGTCTTCTGGCTTTTTGTAGCCACGGCTGGTTTTCTCGCCGGGCTCACCTTTGCCACACAGTTTATGCGCGGCCAGCCAGAACTGGTCATCCTGTTGATCGCTATCATCGCAGGGATCATCGGCGCTTTCCTGGGGATTGTACTGGAATGGGTGGCCATCCTGATTGCCGGTTTCCTGGCCGGCGGTTACTTGGCGACCACCCTGGTGGCTTCCCTAGGTTTGACCCTCTCCGCCGGATACTGGGTGATTTACATCATCGGTGGCATCGTTGGGCTGCTCCTGGTAGCGGCCCTTTTCGACTGGGCCATCATCTTCCTGTCCGCGCTGCTGGGGGCTGAAATCATCATGCCTTTCTTGAGCATCCCTGCCTCGGCCCACTGGCTGGTCTTCCTAGGGCTCCTCATCGTTGGCATCCTGGTGCAGGCCGGTATCTGGCATCGCCGTTATCCTGTCCAGCGTACGTGGGGGCGCCGCCGAAGGGCTGACCCCAACAGTCCGAAGGCCTCACCTCCACCTGGGGATGGGGCTCAGTAGTTACACGTGAGGATCCTATGAGCAACAAACGACGATTCTCATTCAAAGTGACTCGATACCAACATATAAGGAGATAAATTCTATGTTCCCAATCGGTGATGATGATAGTGCTCGTAGGAGTTTTCCACTGGTCACCTATGCTTTGATCGCCCTAAATGTCCTGTTCTTCTTCGTAGAACTGAGCGGTGGTGACGCTTTTATTGGGAAATGGGCTTTCGTCCCCAGTCGCTTCCTTGCCAATCCCGGTGCTGATTTTCTGACCATCTTTACTTCCATGTTCATGCATGCAGGATGGGTCCACCTGGGAGGCAACATGCTTTACTTATGGATCTTCGGCGACAATGTAGAAGACCGTTTTGGGCCAGTCAAGTTCCTGGTCTTCTACTTGCTGTGCGGCATTGCGGCAACTTTTGCCCAGCTGGTTTTTAGTATGGGATCAAATGTTCCAAACTTGGGAGCCTCGGGAGCGATCGCTGGTGTGCTCGGCTCTTATATTTTGATGTTCCCACAGGGAAAGGTCAGAGTCTTGCAGGGTCAACAGGTGATACAAGTGTCCGCGCTGATAGTCATTGGGCTCTGGATCGTCCTGCAGTTTTTTAGCGGCATCGGTTCCATTGCCAATACAGCAGACACGGGCGGCGTGGCTTATATGGCGCACATCGGCGGATTTATCGCAGGGTTTGTGCTGACCTTTTTGTTTAGAGGAAATACGGCGCCGCGGCTGACAAGCTAAATCGCTATAGTTGCTGTAATTTTGCGCTGAACACCATTGCCATGCTTAAACAACGGAGTATGGATGGGAGTAGTGATGACAACCCTGAACCCATCTCCACGCCTGGGTAATTCCCCTAGCGAGAACGGGGCGCATTTTCTGATCAATTATGTAAATGCGCGTATAAATATCGATTTCAAAAAAGTCAGTTCGTCCAGACATGGATAAGGAGAGCCTTATGAAAAAGGAAATTGGTTTGTGGATTGACCATCGCAAGGCCGTGATTGTGATTGTTACAGGGGAAGGGGAAGAAATCAAGAAAATAACATCAAACATGGAGAAACACGTACGCTTTACGGGTGGGACGGCATCCGAAGACGGCTCGACGGAAGACGTGCGGGACAGGCAATTTGGGAATTACCTCAACAAATACTATGATGAGGTTATTGCTGCTATTCGTGATGCGGACTCCATCCAGATATTTGGCCCGGGCGAGGCAAAAGGCGAACTGGAAAAACGTATTGAGCACGAAGGACTCAAAGCACACATCCTTGCCATTGAAACCGTGGACAAGATGACCGATCGCCAGATTTCGGCAAAAGTTAGAGGGCGTTTTCCGGCCTAGATTTTGTTGTACAATTAACGTAAACACCTGCCGCCGAGCTGCAATCTGCGGCAGGAATGTTATTCGCGGAGGAATGTATGGGCTTACCGAACAACACACTGAAAAATGCGGGAAATCATACTGGTGCAAACAAGCCCAAAGTTTCCGATCAATTGCTGGAAAAGGCGCGTGAAGAATCGGATACCGTGTTGACAGAACTTGAGTCGCGTTTAAGCGGCTTGAGCGTGGAGGAAGCCGAAGCGCGCGTCAAACGCGATGGGTTGAACGAGATCGCGCGCGAGAAGCGTCAATCGCCATTGATGCGTCTGGTGGATAATGTCAAGAATCCGCTGGTCATTTTGCTGACCGGGCTGGGCATCCTCTCTTATTTAACCGGTGACCTGCGCGCAACGATCGTCATTTTTGTGATGGTATTGCTCGGCATCGTGCTGCGTTTCTATCAAGAGATGCGCGCCGATAACGCCGCCGAAAAACTCAAGGCCATGGTCAACACCACTGCTACCGTAGTGCGCGATGGCAAAGATGCAGAAGTCCCGCTCAAACTTTTGGTGCCGGGTGACCTCATCCGCCTGGCGGCCGGGGATATGGTGCCTGCCGATGTGCGCGTGCTGACCGCCAAGGACCTGTTCCTAAATCAGGCGGCGCTTACAGGTGAATCCATGCCGATGGAGAAGAAAGCCGCTCCAGCGTCCGGCGAGATTCGGAATCCACTGGAATTGCCGAATATCTGCTTCCTCGGCTCGGACGTGGAAAGCGGAACCGCAACAGCGGTCGTCATCCACACCGGAGACAAAACATATTTTGGGTCGCTAGCCGCCAGCATTGTCGGGCAGCGTGTGCTGACCAGCTTCGACAAGGGCGTCAACAAGTTCACCTGGTTGATGATCCGCTTCATCGCCGTGATGGTGCCGGCCGTTTTCCTGATCAACGGGTTGAGCAAACACAACTGGCTGGAAGCCTTCATGTTTGCGATGGCGGTGGCGGTTGGGTTGACGCCTGAAATGCTGCCAATGATCGTGACCGTCAACCTTTCGAATGGCGCGCTGGCGATGGCGCGCAAGAAGGTGATCGTCAAACGCCTGAACGCCATCCAGAACTTTGGCGCGGCGGACGTGCTGTGCACCGATAAGACGGGGACGCTGACGCAAGGCAAGATCGTGCTTGAAAAACACCTGGACGTGCGCGGCAATACCAGCCAGCGCGTGCTGCATTACGGGTACATGAACAGCTACTATCAGACTGGCTTGAAGAACTTGATGGATGAGGCCATCCTGAATCATGGCGACCTGAACGAAGCGCTGCAAGTGGACGAAAAGTTCCGCAAGATTGACGAACTGCCTTTCGATTTTCAGCGCCGCCGCATGTCAGTCATCCTGGAAAACGACCAGGATCAGCAGATCCTGATCTGCAAAGGCGCGGTCGAAGAGATCATGCGCCTCTCGACGCATGTGGAAGTCGAGGGCGAAATCCTGGAAGTGACGAGCGAGCATGATGAGCACCGCAAGCGGCGCGTGAAGGAGTTGAACGAGGAAGGTTTCCGCGTCATAGCCGTTGCGTATCGAATATTCCCAGGAGACAACGACGAGCCTCATTACACCGTTCAGGACGAATCGGACCTGACTCTTCTGGGTTACATGGCTTTCCTCGACCCGCCCAAAGAGTCGGCGACGGAAGCCTTGAAGCGGCTAAAGACGTTGAACGTGGATGTCAAAATTCTGACCGGCGATAATGAGATCGTCACCGCTTACATCTGCAAACAGGTGGGCATGCCAGTGGACAAGATCTTGCTTGGTTCGCAAATCGAGACGATGAGCGAACCAGAGTTAGCCGAAGCCGCCAGCCTGACCAGCATCTTCGCCAAGCTGGCTCCGTCCCAAAAGGAACGCATCATCCACGCCTTGCAGAGCAAGGAGCATGTGGTCGCTTTCATGGGCGACGGCATCAACGACGCCCCCGCCTTGAAAGCCGCCGACGTGGGCATCTCGGTGGACAGCGCGGTGGACATCGCCAAGGAGTCATCCGATATCATCCTGCTGGAGAACAGTCTGCTGGTGCTGGAGCAGGGTGTGATGGAAGGCCGCCGCGTGTTTGGCAACATTATCAAGTACATCAAAATGGCAGCCAGTTCCAACTTCGGCAATATGTTCAGCGTGGTGGGAGCCAGCGCCTTCCTGCCTTTCCTGCCGATGCTCCCGATCCAGGTGCTGACCAACAACCTGCTCTACGACTTCTCGCAGACCACCATCCCCACCGACCAGGTGGATGCCGACTGGCTGACCAAGCCGCGCAAGTGGACCATCGGAGAGATCCAGCGCTTCATCATCTTCATCGGGCCGATCAGTTCGATCTTCGATTACGCCACCTTCTTCATCATGATCTATGTGTTAAACGCCTGGAACAATCCTGCACTCTTCCACACCGGCTGGTTTGTGGAGTCGCTTTTCACACAGACATTGATCATTCACGTCATCCGTACCAACAAGATCCCGTTCATTCAGAGCCGCGCCAGTTGGCCGTTGATATTCACCTCGATCATCATCGTCGCGGTCGGAGCGTGGCTGACGGTTTCACCCCTAGCAGAAACGCTCGGATTTGTAGCCCTGCCGCCCCTCTACTGGCTGCTTCTGGCAGGACTGCTGGTGTGCTACGTGTTGCTGACGCAAGTGGTGAAGACCTGGTTCTATCGCAAGTATGGTACATGATGGCAGGTCAGGAGATGATTTTCCTATCCCGGCGAATTCAACTGGCTCATTGCCACCCGCATCAGGTCTGTCGCCCGATTATCTCCCATCCCCCACTGCGGGAAAAAACCATCGAGAGGAAAGTGTAATTTCACCGCGATAGGCCTCAGCTCAAAGAAAAGAGTACAGAATGTCAGAACAAAAAGATAAAAAACCTGTTGAAAAGATTAAAGAGGGAGCCCACCAAGCCGCGCGTGCCGAGAGCGCACCAGCGCCTGTGCGACGCTATCGAGCCATGCTGTTCCAGGCAATGCTGGTCCTTGTCGCGGGGGCTTTTGCTGTATTGACTTTCCTGGTCAAGACCATGCCTTCTTTTGCGATTGATCTTCAGATCACGAGAGCCATCCAGTTGATTAATTTCCCATTCTTTGCGTTGTTGATGAGCGTGGTAAGCTGGCCGGGTTTTGGTCCACAATCAATGATTATCACAGGGCTGATCATTTTGTTGATTTATGGCTTTGGCCTGCATTGGGAAGCTGTAATGGCGCTTATAGCAGCGGTCCTTTCCACGGCCATCAATCTATTGGTAAAAGATCTGGTTCAGCGTCCGCGTCCTACGGCAAGCATGGTGAATGTGATCGATACACTTAACAGCTACAGTTTCCCAAGCGGGCATGTCATGTACTATCTTGGCTTTTTAGGTTTTATTGGGTTTCTGATTTTTAGCTTGCTGAAACCATCTTTAAAACGCAGCCTGTTCCTGGTGCTCATTGGTGGCCTGGTAGTCTTGATCGGTGTCTCGCGCATTTACCTGGGCGAACACTGGGCCAGTGACGTGCTGGGATCTTATCTGCTTGGCAGCCTGACTCTGGTAGCAACCATACAATTTTATCGCTGGGGCAAGCTACGCTTCTTCGTTCACCAACCAGTAGCCGCGGCCGAGCCTCAGCACGCATAAAAAGATTTGGCAATCTCTCATGCCGCAATGGAGAGATAGTTTGGTAATAAGGAGAAGCAGACATGCCAAAGAAAAATAAACCCATCCGCGCTAAATTAATTGCCAACCCGGGTGCCGGGAATATATTGGAAGCAGCCACACGCCTCGAGCAAGTTACAAGCTATTTATTGGAGTATGGAGTAAAGGTTGATGTAGCTCTAGCCCATCCTAAAAAAGAAGCGATCCCGATTGCAAGAAGAGCCATTAAAGATGGCTATGATATTGTGATCGCCATGGGTGGGGATGGCACGCTCGGTGCAGTAATTCGCGGAATAGCGGGCTCCAAGGTTCGTCTGGGAATTATCGCTGCAGGGACTGAAAATGATATCGCCAAGAGTCTGGGGATCCCTGAAGACTTGAAAGAAGCCTGCGCTTTGATCGCCTCCGGCCACACTCGTAAGCTGGATTTAGGTCAGGTAAGCACCAGGAAAAGGAAAAAGTTCTATTTCTTTATGCTGACCGCCATTGGCCTCACAGCAACTATCTTTCCTATTATTAAAGAAATTCCTAAAGGCAAATATTCGGGCGTCAAGGATGCGCTCACGACCTTCCTGAAATTTAAATCAAAACCCAAAGTATATCTGACGCTGGATGACGAAAGTAAAATAGAAGTTGAATCAATGTTAGTGACAGTGGCAAATACTCCTCTTATTGGAGCAAAAAACCTGGTAGCCCCAGATGCCTCCATGGAAGATGGACTCCTGGACATCGCCGTTTACCCGGATTTTAGTAAGGCTGAATTGCTTAGCTATTTCGCCAAGACAGCCCATGAAGGTTCAACTCCTGATGGAACCATCCAACGCTACCGGGCGCGAAAAATAAAGGTAAAAACATCTCCAAAGCTTGATGTGGCGGCAGAAGGCATCATACTGGGAAAGGGTACGGCTTGGATTAAGGTACTTCCGGGGGCGCTGCGAGTGATTGCGCCTGAGCCAGGCACAGGGACAGAAAAACCGCTGAAAAAGGCTACCAAGGAGTTGCCTGAGCCTGTTTCCCCGGTTTCCCAGTAATCATCATTTTATGGGGACTCTGGCAATGGTTCAAGCACGTATTCTAATGATCGATGCAGGCATATCGACCATTCAATATCGTTTTTCGCGGTAAGCCTTTCGCCGTAAAGAATTCTCGAAAGAAAAATGATCAACCATTGAGAGACTCGAAAGTCGATTAAGTCCGTTTCATTATGGCCCCGCACACTTTAAGACCGAAGCGATCTCCGCCTCGCCTGATGTTCGTTTTTTTGATTTCTGTAAATCTCAACAACATCGATCAGTATATATTCTCGACTCGATGATTTCATGAACCGAGGCAATGGCGCCTGCACATTCGGGAGGTTCTATTAATGGCGACGGAACTTATTCTCATCCGACACGGCAATGCGGTGCGTGTAAACGGAGACTACTTTCATGCACCCTTGACAGCACTTGGGCAGGAACAAGCTGCACAGACTGGTCAGTACTTTAGTGCTCCACAAAACCATCTCGATGGTTTTTACTCCAGCCCTCTACGACGCACGCAGGAAACTGCACGTATTATTGGCGCAAAAATCGGACAAAACGCGGAATTGCGAAACGGTATACAGGAAATCCGTTTTCGCGAGCTGCCTGCGTTGGTGATTTTAGAGATTCTCTCGATCACCGATCTTGTAGAAGATTATCTGGATGCTCGCGCAGGTGTACCTATTCGATGGCCCATTGAGGGACGCGTTTCAGCGGTGTTATTGGAGATCGTGGCCGGGCATCCCAACCAACGAGTCGCTGTGATCGCTCACGCCGGTGTGATCTCGGCGGCACTGTCCTGGTATCTACCCGAAAAGCGCTGGCGGTGGTGGCGCACGACCGTAAGCAATTGTTCTTTAACACGATTCAGAGTGGAAGGCAATCGGGCGGAAATTCTGGCTGTAAATGATATACAGCATTTGAGTCCTGCGCTCATCACCACACAACCCGCGACGACAACTGTCGAGATTGCCGAGAAGGCCCACCCGGCTGAGAAAGCATTGATATTTGACAAGGCGACAGATAAAAATAATTGATTTAGCGCTTCACCAAAATGATAGCAGTCTCTTTTCGCAGATCAAGGCTTTGCCAAGGTGGTGGGAATTCGCGTAGTATCCCCCTTATATGGAGGGGCAAATGGCATGTGAAACGAAAGAGATTAATCAGAATGAAAAGTAAACCTATTACAACACCACTGAACACAGACCAACTCAAGTCAGATTATAACGACAGAGAACCAGCCTAGAAAGAAAGCCGGCCAACAGGTCTGCTGAGACTCGTGGTTTTGACCTGTTTACGGACATCAAGTATGAAAGAGCCCGAAGAACTGCGAATGACCGAATCAGAGATCTCTTGTAGGCCTGTGAAGCACAGATGTTCGAATAATATCACCATATTTTCAGGAATACGACTTCGGGCGTCTTGACCCGGAGCGGGACAGTGATCTGGTCATCGAGCGCTTGCTCGCCTACGGGAATCGGGACGGAATGTGCTGGCTCCTACAACACTACGGACAGGCCCGCGTCCGGCGCGAGGCTCTCCAACTGCGCGAATTGGGAACGAATCCGCGCGACGGCAAACGAAGGCCCACCCCCCAACTGGGGGAGATAAACACTCCCCGGACGATGGATGCGGCCGAGGGGTGTTCGTTGTACGATGGATTCATGGCTGGCATTCTGGCCTGGACCAACCGAGTGTCGGAATGTTGAAATCCGGATAATTTGTTATGGAGATGTAAGAGAGATATCATCACCCAAAATGGAGTACCTTGTGCCAATTGACAT
>JBGOXG010000145.1:0-5923 GCA_041479025.1 Anaerolineae bacterium | reverse complement strand
GGCGTTTTTTTATATGCGGCCAGCGATACCGCTTCCAATGGGCGATTTCCCCTTCCTTTCTCTCCAAAGCTCGGCGTTCGGGTTTCTGACAACTCCACCCCATCCCCAAGAGCAATCGCCAGACATGATTGGGGTGGTATTGGACCCCAAAGTTCTTCTGAATTATGTACGCTACCCGCTGCAAGGTCCACAGGTCGGTCCGATATCCGCAAGCTAATGGCCCGGCCAGTAACAACTGGCGTAGTTTCTCTTTTTGCTCGGGCAGCAACTTCGTCGGACGCCCGGGAACCATCTTGGATTTCAGTCCCTTGGAGCCTTTCTCTTGATAGGCTTGGAACCACCGGGAGACCGAGCTCTTGGATGCTCCGAGCCACCGGGCAATGGCCGATAGGCTCGCTTTTCCCTTTTTCAATAATTGAATGGCGCGTCGGCGCCGCTTTTCCAACTCTGCTTGGGTGCCATGGGGTCTCATGTCCCCCATTATAGCTGAAAAAGGAAAAATGTTCCATTACTTTTGCGAAACTCAATAAGCACCCTTGCCTCATTAAAATGATCTGAAAAGTCTTGACAGAAAACCCCCAATTTTATAACCGGACATTTTTCTTTGGTGCGAATCGTCCCTCTAAGGACAATCTCGGTAGATTTCCTCAATGGTAGCTATCCTTATTCTATCCGGAGAAAAAAGCCTTTAATTTCTTAAAGTTAGCGCAATCCAGGCCATTTGTGAAAAATGAAACTTAATCTGGCGGACACTGTCAGCTCCGGTATCAACTTCTTCCTGTACTCAACAATTGACAGGTTTTCCCGATAGGTATAAATTTGATCTTGTAATCCTCACAAAAAACCGGGAAGATATACAAAGGGAGGGCAAGAAGAATGAAACTCGCCACAGTTGAGGTCAGCAATTTCCAATGTATTCGGCAATCTAACGAAATCCAGATTGCCGACATAACTTGCCTTGTCGGAAAGAACGAATCGGGCAAGACTGCACTCCTGCAGGTGATATACCGCCTCAACCCAACAATCCCTGAACATGGGAAATTTGATGTCACAGACGATTACCCTCGTTCGGATGTCGAGGACTATCAACAAGCAGTTGAGGCGGGAAAGTCCACCCATGCGGTTGTAGTTACTGGTTCGTTCACGCTTTCTGACCAGGAGGTCAAGCCTATAGAACAAGAGCTTGGGAGGGGCATTCTCAGATCTCCAACACTAGTGCTTCGCAAAGGCTACGACAATAAGGTCGTCGCCAATTTGGATACTGACGAAAAAGTTGCTGTTCAGTCTTTGGTTGTCGCTGCTCAACTACCTACCCCCCTTATTGAAGAGCTTACCTCACAATCTACGCTCGCGGGTCTTTTCGATGAGTGCAGCAATCGGAGCGATCCAGGTGAGGCCGAACACTTGAAACGCCTTAAGCCACCTCTCGAAAAAATCAAATCGCTCGGCGGCCTTACATCCTATATATATGAGAGTTACCTGAAGGCTCTCGTGCCAAAGTTCCTCTATTTTGACGAGTACTTCCTGATGAGAGGTCACGAAAACATAGAAGCTCTAATAGACAGAGTAAATAAAAAATCCTTACAAAATTCCGACTACCCCCTTCTGGGTCTTATCGAATTGGCGCGAATCCAAAAACTAAATGAACTCCTCACCCCCGCGAGGACTGAATGGCTCGTTAACAAGCTAGAGGGTGCGGGAAATCATCTCACCAAGAAGATCCTTAAGTATTGGTCCCAGAACAAGCATCTCCAGATGAGGTTCGATGTTCGGCCTGCCCGCCCTGGGGATCCTAAAGGCATGACGTCGGGCAATAACATCTGGGCACGTGTATATGACTCTAAGCGAATGGTTTCCACCCCACTGGGAACGCGTTCGCGAGGTTTCGTGTGGTTCTTCTCTTTTCTCGCTTGGTTCGACCAGCAACAACGAAAAGGTGAACCACTAATCCTTCTCCTGGACGAGCCGGGCCTTTTCCTCCACGGGAGGGCCCAGGCTGACATGCTAAGTTATATTGAGAAGGAACTCCAAGAGAACTACCAAGTGATCTACACCACCCATTCGCCATTCATGGTCGACCCTAGCAAGTTCGAGCGGATCCGAATTGTCCAAGATATAAGCATGGACATGGAAGTGCCACTCCCACCTGACCAAGACGGAACCAAAGTCTTCACCGATGTCTTAGAAGCGACCGAAGACAGTCTATTTCCACTGCAGGGCGCTCTCGGATATGATATCTATCAGACGCTTTTCATCGGGCCTAACAACCTTGTTGTCGAAGGGGTCTCCGATCTTCTTTACCTACAAGCCATGTCAGCGCTCCTGAGCTCTCGCGGCAGAACGGCCCTCAGCGACAGGTGGACCATTACGCCTGTCGGAGGAGCCGACAAGGTGCCTACCTTTATATCGCTCCTAGGTGCACAACGGGGAATGAAGATTGCTACGCTCCTCGACATCCAAAAGAAAGATCAGCAAACAATCGAAAACCTCTATAAGAGAAAGCTCCTCAAAAAACAAAACGTCCTTACTTATGCCGACTTTACCACCGACCCTGAATCAGATGTTGAGGATATGCTTGGTCCAGACTTCTATCTTCAACTGGTCAATGCCGAATTCGGTCCACATCTCCCAGGCCCTATAACATCAGCCCAACTGAAAAGCAAGGCACCTCGTATTCTCGTAAAACTTGAGGAGCACTTTTCCAGAAATCCCCTCAAGGATGAGGTCGCATTCAACCATTATAGACCTGCTAGGTACTTAGCCGAAAACATAGGCGAAATCGGAAAACATATCCCTTCAGATGTTTTAGACAGGTTCGAGAAGGCCTTTCAGGCTCTCAACAATCTTCTTTGATAAGAGAGATGTTAGGTCAACTTTCTGCTGGAAAGCGTTAATGTAAGATCACCTAAAAAGTGAAACTTTGTAGGTGAAGACCGCATTTCCCAAAACAAAAAAGCCCCGTTGAAGGCGCTTAAGCAGGGCAAAATAAAAGCCCAGGTTGAATCGCTGGGGCTTTTTAAATGAGGTTGAACGAAAGTAAGTTAGAACTGGATCTTAGGTGTGTTTTTAAGATCAATTGAATAAGCTCGGCTGGCTGGAAGAAGGTTTAATTTAATCTTTTTTTATTCCCACTGGAATCCCGACCCAATTGAATAGACAAGGAAGACGTGGGACTGGGGGACGTCCCCTTTACGCCCCCTTTACTGATCACTCCCCCAGCAGGGTCGATGCTTTACTTTACCTCTTTGATCTTCACCACGTTCTCGTACTCGGAAAATAGGGGGACCCTCCACCCGTATTTCTTGATTTTGACCGTTTTCCCTTTCAACCGAACCGCCTCATTCTGGATGGTTCCGGAATTGAATTTGAACCGATACCAAGCGTCATAGTTAACAAGGGGTCGGTACTCGGTAGCGATCATGTACCGCCCGTCCACCTTGGTCATCTGGGCGTCGGTGATTTTCGTCTGGACCGTATCCGCCACGAAATAGCTGTACAAGATGAGGAGGATACAGGCCGCGATTCCTATCAGAATCGCCTTGAACTTTCGGCTCTTAAAAAATCCCCACATGGTAGGCTCCTTTCGTCTAATCCAAACGAAATAAGTAAGTTGTCAATCTCAAATAAAAACGAGGTTGCCTTGCCCTCGCCCCATTGCATGGGGTAACGTTTCGGGCGCATTGAGTCTTGGCTGCCTCCGCATTAGCCATCTTTAGACAATTCCGCTGCATTTGTCAAATCAATTCAAAAAGAATATCCCCCTCGTCCCCGCGGCAAAAGCAATGATCAGAAAATTGAGGGGAAGATTCAACGTTGTTCTCACTCCCCATGATCTTAGGAGGTATTCGGCCACCTATGCGAGTAGGAATGGGGTGCCCTTGGAGATCGTCTCCAAGGTAATCCTTCGGCACCAGGATCTAAAGACCACCCAGGCATATTTAGGGAGGGTGACGGAGTCCGAGGCCATCCGTTGGATGGATGTTTTACATGGAAGATAAGCAATATAACCCCATGAATTATCAATAGAAATCATCAGTCGTTGGGGTATGTTCCAAAGTTATTTCCTAACAAACCTGGAAGTTTTTTTTGACAAACTTTGACCAAGGGCGTAGAGTACTTCCTGAAGTCGTGATTTTTGAATTCTGACATCCAATACGACATTAGAAACAGTAATCAATAATCTTATTGACTTCTTACTCCAAAATTGGTAGCCTTTCATCAGATTAGAAGAGATGAATCAACCTTCCTACTCCACCCTTTACCTTTTGGAGTAGTTATGAAATGGATTCCCCAGAAAGACCCAATGTGAAGGCTCCAAAGGGAGTTAATATCCCTTTTGGGGCCGTCCTCTTCGACCTTTCAAAAATTGCCCTTTCTTTGCAAAAAACAAGTACATTTTCAAAAGGAGGGTGAGCTATGGCAAGAAGGATCACCATATGGATGCTTTGCTTAGTGGCGATCGTCGTCTGGACTGGATTGGTCTATGCACAGACTGCGAAACCTGGGACAATGAAAACGATCAAGCTTTCAAGTGGCGAAGAGGTTTATGATTTAAGTGGGGACTGGGATGCCTTTGTCGAGAACTACGGAGAACAGGCACGTTTTGGAACCTATCCCCAGGTGTTTAGAATAACGCAGACCGGCAATACCTTTAATGCCATCCGGCTGAAAGACAACCCGCCACCCTCTCCTGGACGAGCCGGGAGTCCCAGCCTGCGGGGCGAGTTAGGAACGAATGGATTCAAGGCTGTTTGGATGATTTCCGGCGGTGGAGAATCACGGCCTTGCAAGGGGCAAATTAGTGAGGATGGCAAGAGGATTGTCATTGACAGCGGCATGAATAGAGTGACCTTGACCAGGTAGAGGATCGCACCCCGCTTGTGGGGATGTGGCGATTGCTCACGTTTCAGCGGGAGTATCAGGCGACGGGCGAGCGCGAATACCCCATGGGGATGGCCCCGACGGGATACCTTCTCTTCTTGCCCGAGGGGAGCATGGCGGTGGTGATCACAGGTGAGGGGCGCAAGGCTCCGGCGACAGACCAGGATCGCGCGGGCCTGTTTAATTCTCTGGTCGCTTACACGGGACCATACCGTGTAGACGGGGACAAGTGGATCACCACGGTGGAAGTGTCCGCGAACCCCGCCTCGGTGCGCACGGAACAAGTTCGTATGTTTCAAATCAGCGGCGAGCGCCTCCAAGAGGCGACGGCTTGGTCGCCTCTCCCCGACAATCGGATGGCGCGGTTTGTGATTACGTATGAACGGGTGAAATAGAGACGTGAGGATATTAACAGGAGGGACGCGGCGGGCTTCTTGCCGCGTCCCTTAACTTTAGCGTTGCTCACTTTCAAATTGTAATCTTTAATCCCGAATACACTTCCCTGTAATAATTTGTAGGTGTACTCCTTTATTGAGAGGGCTACTTTCCTGACTTGTCTTGCAGTGATACATATTGAAGAATCGCCTTAAAAAGGGATGCACTGTGGCCCAACTGCTGATAGGCTTCCTCTTTCGTTAAAAGTCTGTTCTCATCCTCCAGTTTATATCCCAGGGTCATGGCCTGGTTCGCAATCCTCGCAATTTTCTTCGCGAGGATCTCCTCCGAGTCAATTCGCATCGGGTAAATTTTGATCTTATCCGGATTATCAAGAATGCCATCATCAATAATTCCATCTATGTCCTTGTGGCGGGTTTGGTTGAAGCTGTTATATTCGATGTTATGAAGGGGCTGAGAGAGGTCCCCGACATAATGGGCACAAAAAGCAAGATGGTACGCCCCGTATTTCCCCCTGCTTTTCATCTTGAAGTAATCCCTAACCGAAGAGATTATGGTCCGTAAAGATGCCCGGAGCTATCGGTCCTATTGTATTTCCCCACCTGGGCCAGAACAATTTCAGGGGTTATGGTTGTCCCACGGGGGT
>JBGOXG010000166.1:0-5086 GCA_041479025.1 Anaerolineae bacterium | reverse complement strand
GATGACGATGCAGGCGATGGTGCCGAGGATGATCCAACGATTAGTTTTCATGTTCCTGTCTCCTGAAGATATCTGCACGACGGCGTCGTGGCGAGGCTGAGAGCAGCCGAGGATTCTGTTTGAGAGCAGAAAAAACTCGAAGCCAGAAAAATGCTTGAAAACCGCGCAGACTCCCCACCGTCCGCTGCACGCTTGTTGGGCGGGCCATGCCAACTAGACTGCTTGGTATGTAGCATCCATCTTTATAGCAAAGAGGCTTTCGAGTAGTCAAACGAAACGATCCGATCGGGTTTGATGCGTATAACTACTGATGACCACTTGTTACAGATCCCTTCTGCTGTTTGGATAGCTTCCTCTTTGGTTTCAAATTGCTCAAAAATAACAGTTCGTTTTTGTACTACGTTATCGTAATCAAGAACAGCTTTGCCATATACCAGAACAGCCTTGAATGGCGGGTTTGTGTCATCAATCAGTAAAGTGACGTTCGGGTTTCGTTTGATATTTCTAACCCGGCGGCTGGCATTCTGTGTTCCTAAGATAAATTCATTCTTGTCGTATTTAAAATAGACAGGGGCTAGATGTATCGTGCCATCATCGTTGATCGTACCTAATCTGGCAATCAGAGGTCTGCTGAGGAAAATTTCTATTTCATCCTGGGTGAGAGATGGCATTTGTGGATAACCAGTGATAGCTTTGACAGTCATTGCAAAACCTCCTGAATAAATATCCTTCTGGGCTTTATCTCCATCGTTCCTCTATTGCTGACAGGAATTTGATATTTAGCCTGTCAATAAAAATCATGTAACGATATGTCTCTGTTATCTCATTGCGCAGTCCAACGGTTTGCGTTACCCGCTGGTGGGCGGGCGTGGACAAGGCTCATTTTACAGAAAAATGCTCAGGCGTAAAGTCTGCCTCTTTAAACGAGGCGAATCCCACCAATCGGGTGCACGCTTTGTTCGGCGTAGCATTCGAGTTAGGGTATTATTGTGAGTCAGTCTACAATGGCCTGGTAGACCAACACCTTGAACTGGCGCTCGACTGGATAGTGAACATGAGGCGGGATAAACTGAGTCATGAACAGACAGATGATCTCTTCTTTTGGATCAACCCAAAACATGGTGTTGGCATACCCACCCCAGCCATATTCTCCCTCTGAACCAAGCCATCCGACTTGTGTAACATCCATCAGCACACGAACCCCTAGGCCCCAGCCATGGCCCAAAGTAATATGGTCAAGTTCGGGTGGACCAAGACGGTAGGGAAGCAACCGAGGCGGTAAGTGATTAATTGTCATTAATTCCATGGTTTTACGGCTCAAAAGGCGTACACCGTCCAGTTCGCCGCGGTTGAGCAACATTTGGGCAAACCGCAGATAGTCCGCTGTTGTCGAAACAAGGCCACCTCCCCCGCTGAGAAACCGACGCGGTTCGGAGTGCCTATTGATGTCTAAACGAACGATACCCCCACCTTCGGCAGGCCCATACACAGCTGTTAGTCGCCCGTGGTTCTCCGGTCGTACGTAAAAGCTTGTATCCTTCATGACCAAGGGGCTGAAAATTCTTTGTTCGAGAAACTCATCAAATGGCATGTCGGCAATCACTTCGACCAAATAGCCGAGCACATCGCTCGAGAGGCCATAGCGCCATATACTACCTGGCTGGGACGCCAGGGGTAGTTTGCCTAGCTTTTGTACCATCTGATGTAGACTGGATTCGGGATTGGATATATCAGCCTGGTGATACATGACTTCGACTGGTGAACCATCAGGTTCATCGTAAGGCAGTCCAGACGTATGCAGAAAGAGATCACGAATGGTCATCGGTCGTTCTTGTTCGACCAAATGATGACCGGTTGCCGTTGACTCGCTATAGACTTTCATCCCCGCAATCGCAGGGATAAAACGAGAAACGGGATCATCGAGTTGGAAATGGCCCTCTTCGTAGAGCATGAGCGCAGCAATCGTTGTGATCGGTTTTGTCATAGAAAAGATGCGGAAAATGGCATCAACTGGCATTGGTTTGCTCGCTTCGACATCCATTTTGCCGAAGCATTCCAGATGCGCAATCTGGCCTCGCCGTGCTACTGCCGTAATCAGACCGGCAAGTTTCTTTCGATCGATGTACTCTTGCATCAAGGCATTAATTCGGTGCAATCGTTGGGACGAAAAGCCAACTGCTTCAGGAGACGTTTTTTCCATTGGTTCTTCCTTTCAGATCAAAGATACGATGGCAAAATCGCTACTATCTCTACTTTTCTACTGACCTTACTTCGTGACGTAGCAGAGAGCGGCCGAACGGTTTGCGTTACCGGCGTGTGCGGACAAGTGGGCCACGCCAATTTGACGGATTTCCAAACGGGTACCCAATAGCCCGTTTAACGGTGTGCGTAGCACACATCCGGTACACGTGGGGTTGGGCGGCTATTTTTTTAGCACCAGCTTCAAACCCGCCTGAAAAGCGGGTGCAGCCGCTTCGCAATGGTTGTTATCAAGAAACACTTGCTTCGTTAGTGAAAACCCTTTGTACTTCCGGCTTTCCAAGAGAGCGCTAAAGCGATATATATTACTGAGCGTCGTGACACCAGCATCTTCTTCTAACTCCCCTGATGCCATATAGATTTGAGCAGAAAGCTTTTTGTGTTTTTTTGCAAACTCGCTCTCAAAGGTGAACATGAATTTTTCTTCAAACGCGAGGCTAGGGCTTCCCGCTATGTAACTGCTAAAAAGTCCGGGTTCTTGAAGCATGGCAAATACGGTGAACAAACCGCCAAGTGAATGCCCTGCCAAAATTCTTCTCGCTGGATCTGTACGATATTCCTTCTCAATTATTGGAATTAATTCTTGCTTGATGAAATTGAGAAATTGGCCGCCTCCACCTGATTTAACTTCGCGTGTCAACCATTCTTTGGCATACTTTTCATCTCTTACGCTCCGAACGGGTGTGAGATCATCTTCACGCAGTGCGCAAACATTCCGGAATGATTCCTGTGGGGTTTCCTTTTTCGGATAGCCGATCCCAACAACAATGGCATCTGTTGTCCGGCCGCACAACGCCATACTGCGAACCGTATCCGTGATCATGCCAAAGAACAAAATGGAGTCAAGCACGTAAACGACTGGCCAGGCGGTAAGCGGGTTATCAAATTGGTCGAATTTTATAGAATCATCGACGTAGGCATAAGGTAACGCAATCGAAATCTGGTAATTTTTACCTGTGGCTTTTGATTTCATCTTGCGAAGTTCAGTAGCGAGCAGGGAAGTCTCCTTAGGCGTAGACATTGTGATCATCCTTTCTACACACTGAAATCATCATTTTTCTACATAATACAGGCTTGACGAGCGGTTTTCAATGCCCGTCTTCACGGTGCAGCCCAACGGTTTGCGTTACTGGCGCTGGGGCGGGCGTGAACTCTGCTTGAGAGCAGAAAAAAACTCGAAGCCAGAAAAATGCTTGTAAATCGCGCAGAATCCCCAGCGTCCAGTGCACGCGTTGTTGGGCCGCCGATTGTTTTAAGAGAACACTGCTACCAGGCCTGCTTGAAATGCTGGTGCTACCACCGCACAGTGTGTGCAGTTGGCAATGATCTGATGGGTCAGCGTGAAACCAGCATACTGCCGACTCTCCAATGCACCAATGAACGAATTAAAACGGGATAACTCCTCTTCGTTTAGTTCCCGTCCACCAGATGACAAGTACATGCGGACCGGAAGACTGTCATATTGTTGCGAATACTCCTGCTCATCACCGAAAGGCAGGTCTGGGCTAACCACAACATAGCGCTGAAACAAAAGCGGTTGATGGAACAGAGCATATAGGGCAAATAAGCCGCCCCAAGAGTGCCCCATAAATGTTCTATCGGTCGTATCAGCCCGGTATTCGGATTCAATCAAGGGCACCAGTTCTTGTTGGATAAATTGAAGAAAACGATGTGCGCCACCCGATGGGATGCGGTTCGGAATAGGGAAGGTATCTTGTATGAATTTCTCGTCCTCCTCATCCGCCACAGTCAAAAAATCCCGCATCCGAAGATGCATGACTTGAGCGTGGATTTCCGCCAGCGAACCGTTCACTGGGTAACCGATGCCGACGATAATCGCATCGGGCAGTTCGTTGCAAAACGGCACGCGAATGTTCATCGCGCGGACCATGTCGGTCACCATCCCGAAGAACAGGTTGGCATCCGAGACGTAAATTACTGGATAGGTCTTATCCGGGTGCTCATCAAAATGAAAGGGAAGGGCGACGGAGATAAGATAGTCTTGATTTACCGCCGATGAATGAAGCGTTCTCATCTCGGTTGAGGGAATCGATGCAAGCGGAAAATTGTGCATGGTTCTGCTCCTTTCGACATAACAGCCAGTTGGGTAAAAGTGGTCTTTGAGCAAGGTATAGAGGGCCTCACGGATATCGGCGTGGGGCCGTGACATCGGGGACGAACCGGCTTAATAGCCCGCGGTGGCTTGCCACGAGCTTATCCAACGTATCAACAACCGGGGACAGCCGGAGCGTTTTGAGCAGGTTGCCAAGCATCCGCGTCCCCGGTAACTCGATCAAAAGCGCGATACCCCCACCTGCATCACCCGGAATGGGCGTTCCATCACGCAGGACAATCCACCAGGAGAGTAACCGTTTCTCTTCGGGAATGGAAGAGAGTAAATCAATCGCTTCCGGCTCCGCAAGGGGTATCACAGCTAGGGATTTCCGGAGGTCGAAGGTGACGACGACACGCGCCGCCCAACAGCAAAATCTTCAATTGCCTGCGTAAATGAGTGCCGGGCGTTGAAGGCGCGGGCTGGTGATTACGATAGAGTCGTCTAGTTTATCCATTTTACATATCCTCAAATATAATTGGATACAACACGAAGGCATTCGAGAAGTTGCATCACCTCTCATCGTTCTTTTTTCCAAGCGCCATCTTAAATTCCGCCTACAAAGCAGGCGCAACCACTTCGCAATGGTTGTTATCAAGAAACGTTTGCTTTGTTTGTGTAAACCTTTGTATTTCCGGCTTACCAGGAGAACAGCAAAACGTTACATATCTGTGAGGTCAGTCATATCGGCGACCCAACGGTTTGCGTTACTGG
>JBGOXG010000046.1:0-14008 GCA_041479025.1 Anaerolineae bacterium | reverse complement strand
GCAATCCGACGAGGTTGCAGTCGGGCACGTTTTTGGATACGCTATAGATGTTCAGTGAACGGGAACGCGTATCCGGGAACGCTGCGTTAGGGTCCAGTCGGCAGAGTGCATGGGAAGTTCCAATCTTGAACGAGAACAAGCCCGCTCCAGTGTTTGACTGACCCGTTCGAATCCGCTTAACTGGGAATGGCATATGAATGCCACAGCCCGCATCTGTGTGTGATTCGGCGGCCCTAAAAATGAGACGTGCCCGACTTTCGACTGGCAAAGACTGCCAGCATGATCAGGAGTATACCCCTATGAATGAATTTGGAAAACGTTATATTGGGCTGGATGTGCACAAGCATTACCTGATAGCACTCGGCGTCGATGAAGACCTGAATATTGTCCTGCCAGCCCGTCGTGTCGAACTGGCACATCTCGAGGCTTGGATGAATAAGAGCCTCACTCGGCAAGATGCTGTTGTGCTGGAAATGACGACCAACACCTGGCAGTTGTACGATGAACTTGCTGAGTATGCAGGCTCTGTGACGGTCGTGCATCCACCGCACGTGGCGCTGATCACACGCTCGCAGGTCATGAATGACAAGATCGCCGCCTCGATCTTGGCACGCCTCTTAGCCAAGGGATTGCTGGTGGGGATCTGGGTACCGCCGCAGGAAGTGCGCGAACTGCGCGGCTTGGTCGCACAGCGTCAAAAGATGACCCGCCTGGCAACGCAGGCGAAGAACCGTCTGCACGCGGTCATTCAACGTCATCACCTTAAGCCGCCCGCGGGGAATCCCTTCGCGAAATCGAAGAATGGCTGGTGGCAGGCTCTGCCGCTGGTGAAACTGGAAAAGATGAACCTGCAAGGCGATCTGGAGACGCTTCAATTTGCCGAGAAGCAAGAAGAGCGCTTACAAGAAGAGATGACAGGCATTGCGGCGGAAAACGAAGAGATCGGTCGTCTGCTGCACCTGGCTGGTTTTGGAGTGATCACCGCGGTGACGGTGTATGCGGCGATCGGCGACATCCGTCGTTTCGCGGGAGCGAAAAACCTGGTTGGGTATGCGGGGCTGGGAACGCGGGTCCATGACAGCGGTTTGACCACGCGCACGGGAAAGATCACCAAAGCTGGCAGGCGTGATCTACGGGTGGCGTTGGTGGAAGCGGCGCACGTGGTGGCGAACAGCCATCCGCATTGGAAGGCGGAGTTGGCACGTCTGCAACCGCGCCTGGGCTACAACAAAGCGATCGTGGCCATCGCGCGTAAACTGCTGATCAGCGTCTGGCACATTCTATCCGAAAAGACAACGGATCGTTTCGCGGAACCCGAAGCGGTGGCGCAGAAGATGTTGAGGTTCGCCTACGAGGTGGGGAAGGAAAACCGCCCAGGACGTCAAACAGCCGCGGGCTTTGCGCGTGACCGTCTGGATGTTTTGGGATTGGGTCAAGAATTGACCAGCATCTCTTGGGGCTCGAAGAAGCCGATCCCATTACCGCCATCTGGATTAAAAGAAAGGAGCGACGTCCCAAATAAATAACTCCAAGTAGGAGACCCACGAAGGGGTTTTGCGGGCTCGTCGCTCAACATCATTATACAACGCATGTCAACGCTTCGCGCATGCTTGCGAAGACGCTGTCTTTGCGTTGCTCTGTGTTGATCTGTCTCCTAAACTGATCTACAGTACCCTTGTCCGCCCTTGACTTCCCACTTCATCTGTGCACGCTTGTGTTGGGCGGCTTCCGTTAAGAACCGGTGACCTAAGCCCGAAGGATTATCCCTCGCCAGGCTACTTAGTTGGGAATCCTGCATCTTTCCACGCCTGAGTGCCACCCTTAAGAATAGAGACGTTTGAAAAGCCCATATCCTTCAGGAGCTTGCCGGCCAGGGCTCCCAATTCTCCCGTTTGGCAAGCCGTAATGATTGGGCGGGAACGGTCTTCAAGTTCTGGTTCGCGCCATTCCGGGGGAAGTTCATTATCCGCCTTATAAGTCAACGCGCCGTAGGATATGTTCATCGCCCCAGGAATGATACCCGTGACAGGGATATTTGCCGCATCACGTGGATCAATCACCAAAGTCCTCGGAGCTTGTTGCATCCTCCGATGAGCTTCTGCTGCACTAATAACTGGTACTTCAGCCATCGCCTCGGCCACCATTTGATTGAAAGTCTTTGTCATAACTGTACTCTCCTTTTTTCAAGAACACTTAATTTATTGACTGGTTTATTACCGAGTAGAATTTAGATTTTCAAACCATATTATCCTCCATATCCAGGCGACTTTGCTTCTGATAGATTATTGTTACTTGCTATCTGTACTTACATTGAGCCGCCCAACGGCTCGCGTTACCCGCTGGTGGGTGGGACGAGATAACGCCGCTTTGACGGAACCAGCTTTGAGCCACGCAAACTGCTTGAAAACGCGGCGAGTCCCACCAGTCGGGTGCACGCTGTGTTCGGCGGCGCAGATTGCTCTCGCGCATTTTCTCGGCGATTTCGGTAAGAGCCTGTTACCAACTGATTTGTTTCCATTTCCATTCACCGCGCTTGCCAACGTGTTTCAATGGATATAAAACGCCACTCGGCGTCGTAGATGATCGTTGCATGATCGATAAGCAGAACAATCAACGTCGCTCATTCGCTTTTATGGCTCTTTGTCTTTCAAAGCGCGAACGCTCCATATATACAGTTCGTCTTTTTCGATTTCTTCAACTCGGCGAAGCATTTCATCGATATCATCTTCAGGGCTAATCCATCTACCTGATAAAGCGTCGGCTTTGCCTGAGGCAAGTGTCAGAACAAGTGTACCTGCCAACTCGACAGGTTGCCAGCGCCCCTCCAACATTTTTGCCAAATCAGGAAGCCACTTGCGCCCAACCTCCGATTCAATCATGTAATCCATCATCTCAGTATGGGTTGGTCCAACCGTGATGGCAAAAACCGTAATTCCATATTCTTTTGTTTCGCTTGCCAGCATGTCAGTAAGGCGCGTGACTGCAACTTTGGAACAATCATAGGCGGATACATTGGGCATGGCCGCGCTGGTGAAATTGATAATGCGTCCGCGCTTACGCTGGGTCATGTGTTTCAAAACGGCATGAGAACAAAGAAAAACGCTTCGGATATTAACTTCTACGTCGCGCCACCATTCGTCTGGGTCGGCTTCCCAAATAGGGGCGATGGAGGTCAAACGCCCTGCGTTGTTGACGAGCAAGTCCACCGCGCCCAATTCGCGCTCGACTTGTTCAACCATCGCGTACACAGCAGATGAATCCGTTAAATCTGCTGTTATTGCAACGGCGCGTCCACCCTCTTTTTCAATTATCGAGACGGTTTCAGCGAGTTGATTTGCCGAACGCGCCACCACAGCAACCTTGACTCCTTCCTTTGCCAATGTGCGGGCGATCTGACGCCCAAATCCACGCCCTCCGCCTGTCACAATCGCTACTTGTCCTTTAAGTTCCTGTGCTTCCATGCGTTCTCCTTGATTACGGTTTCTTTGCAAATGTGAGGTATAGCGTGAAAGAACCTATTGCGGTGAACGTACCATCTTCAATCGTGCGGACGATACCCGCGCTGTCAATCGCGTTGTGATACCAACGTCCATCTTCTTCTGTGCCGCCGCCCGCGCGGACGGTTTCGATGGTAAGCCTCACCCATTTATCGTCTGTTTCGGAGGCATTAGCGGTTTTCGATAATTCAAGATAATTCCTTTGCTTCTCGTGACGGTACGGTGGGAAGACGTGCATGGCGCGGTCGTTCAAACGTACATCGTACACATCCAATCCCGCATTTGTCGCAAGTAACGGGACGCGCACCCCCACCGTTTCATCCCCGCGACCTAATGCCTGCTTACCTTTCACGAAAAACTGGCTGATTCGGTAATACTCGCGATACCATGCTTCGTCTCGTTTATCGAAGTGGAGATTATCGTAATTAGACATTGCACCACTGTTTGTATATTCTGCGGCAAAAAAGACGCCGCCCGATTTGAGAACCCGCCCCATTTCTCTGACTACAGTTTCCGTGTCTCGCACATGAGTTAATACGGTTTGACAAAGGACGCCGTCAAATGTTCCATTATCAAATTTCAGTTGATGAGCGTCGCCCTGCTCGAAGTGTAAATTTTTCAAGCCATTGCGCTCCGCAAAAGATGTTGCGTCTTCAATTGGTTTTGATTCGAAGTCTAATCCCGTTATCCTGAGGTCAGGTCGCAACTCTGAGAGCAGGAATGATATACCGCCATTGCCACAACCGACATCAAGGATATGTCCTTTTGGGGGCAGATTTAGCAAGGGCAGAACAATCTTCTCGAAATAATCCAGATTCCAAAAAGTTTTCATACGTAAGCGGAAGAAGCGCGAGTTGTCATCATCCGACCATGGATTTACCGTTGGAGAAATTTGTTGAGTCATTGATTATCTCTTGCAAGTTCAAGCAACATTTTTGCCAATTCCTCAGGCATGGTAATCATCGCGTCGTGACATGTCGGCAGGTTGCGGAAATTCATTCCAAGCCCTGTGAATTTCATTTCTTCAGTGGCAATCTCATCATTTGAAAGACCTTCCGAGCACAAGATGAACGTGGAAGGAATGGACTTCGCGCGCAAATTGCCCAACGTGACAGGCGTGACCAACGTTTTGAGCGGATGCGGAGTTAATTTCGACCTCATCAATTCCAAGTCCACGCCAGAGACGCCGAATGTCCACTCGGTAATAGGTGGACACCACCATTCGTCGCCGCTTTCGGTTGCTTTTTGCTTGAAAAAATCCCATGTATCGCCTATCAGGTCTTTCAACCCCTTGCCGTTTTCGGGTACTATGCCATCAAGATTGACAATGTGCGCGATCCGCTCGGGGATTTTGTCGGCAATGACAGGAGCCACAAACCCGCCTAAACTGTGACCGACAAGAATCACATTACGCAGGTTTTTAGATTCAATCAAGTCAACGACATCCTGAACGTGCGTGTTTAAGTCAATGTCGTTATTTCGCAAGTGAGCGCGCTCGGCGAGTCCTGTTAATGTAGGCGCGTAGACTTCATGCCCCGCCGCGCGCAAAAGCAACGTCACCTTTTCCCAGCACCAACCGCCGTGCCACATGCCATGAACAAGCAAATAAATAGCCATCAGGTTCTCTCGTTTTGGGATAATCTAAAAACAAGACACGAAACTTACTGCCGCCGAACGGCCAGCGTCAGCCGCGGTGCGGAGCGTAGCGGAGCAACGTCGGTTGCACGCAGGGTGGGCGGCGTAATGCCTCCACCTATTCCGCACAAGTATACGGCTGTATGCTTTTCGGTTCATCGCGTTCCCTTGTTGCCGTAATACAAAACTGCGTGAAGAACCGGAGGGCGCGAAAGCGAAAGTGTCATGCTCTGGTTCGGGAGTGGTGGCGGCGGGGTAGTTGCCCGCCCCGCCGGTCATAACTTAGACGGCAATATCCAACGCCTACTTCACCGGACCGCGGGTGATGGCGGACAGGTCCTCGATGATATCGAAGGTCTTGACGCTGAAATCGCTGAAGTTGGAATTGGCCATGACACTGGCGACGATCTCTCCATCCATGAAAGCCTTCATGGAGGCTTCGCTGTCGAATAAATAGATGCCGCCGGTTTCGTGCTCCTGATCGTTGACGATCCAGACTTTCCAGACCAAACCGGGAACTGCGGCGAGGACGCTGGCAGCGGATTCGTAAGTCTTCTTGTACTGCGCGCCGGTGATTTTCATCTTGAAGTTGACTTGCAAAATTTTCTTGGACATGTCTTTGCTCCTTTTAATGGATAGTGGCGAATTGGTTGACCATACAGCCGTAAAACTCAGACATATAAAGTGGACATATTATTTTTACTCAAGTCATTAGCGCCTCCTTGCTTGGGATGCCCTGTGATGACAGGCGCCCTACGGATTGCGTTACCCGCTGGTGGGCGGGACGAGATAATGTTCATTTTACAGAAAATGCTCGGGTGCAAATTCAACTCCTTTTGGCCGGACGAATCCCATCAGTCGGGTGCTCGCTGTGTTGAGCCGCATTTGCCGAAGGAAACTTGTATCAACTTAGCCTATCGTTTCCTATCGGCTGCCATTCCCATCCGATCTCCTTTTTAACAACATGCCCTAGGTTGGGGAATGGTGGAAAGTGCTGGCCCAGTACCCAACTTCCGGTTGATGCTGCCAGATCGAAGATGCGATGCTTACTGGCGGCTGCCGGTTCCGGCAGAATATCAAATATCGGCAGCCAATCTGGATGGTCCAAATGAAGTGGATGGAGGCCGGTATCCCCTGAGTATAGAAGTCGTTCACAGTCAGATGCAAAGGAAACGGCCATGTGCCCCGGTGTGTGACCAGGCGCAATCAGCACACTCACACCCGGCAAAATTTCTTCCTCCCGTTCTAGCAACACCATCTTCTCTTTAAGCGGTGCCAGCTTTTGCCGGGCGTAGTTTGTAAACCATTCTCCCGGCCGGACCATGGCTTCCTCAGAAAACCAGAAATCCCATTCCACCTTACAGATGAAGTAGTTTGCATTGGTGAAGACAGGTTCGCCTTCATTGTTGAGCGCTCCACCCACATGATCGGGGTGAGCGTGGGTAATGAAAATAGCATCTATATCCTCCGGAGTGAGCCCGGCACCGTGCATGCTTTCTAAAAGCCTGCCCGTGTTAGGTGCTAGATTGCCCGCGCCCATATCCACCAAGATCTACTGCTTGCCCGCGGGAACATACAGGTAAGCATACGGGGTTGTGATGACTTCCGTGGGCAGGCCAAGCGCCTGCAAAGCCGCCACCACGTCTGAGCGGGGTGTATTGGTGACCATGGATTCCAGTTCGTAGTCCATACTGCCAGCGCAGAGCGAGACGCACTCGCTATCCCCTAACTGAAAACGGTAGTAGTCAGTTCTCATGGTTGTCTCCTACCTTCATATGATTCACGACTATCGCGGCCCAACGAGTGTTTATACCGCCTGTTTAGTTGTTTATAGACCGCTCGTATAACATCCTAAATCAATAAGGAAGTTATACGGCCATAGGATAGAATATTTGAATCATACATGATCAGCCTATCCCCCAAAATCAGCCCTTTCCTGCCCGACGAGGTACCAATAAGTAAGTGAAAATCTAATACCAATACGCCCCCGTTGGATGAATTTAGTATACGGCTTTACGTAGAAATTGCAATTTAAGGAATATTTTCACAAAGATCGCGTATGGAGCCATCCAACGACTGGTGGCTTGCCCCGTGTGCTCTTGCCCCGATGCTCTTATGGGGTTGCGGGGTATCGGCGCGCGGCGGCCTCGCCGTAAAAAACCCCCTCGATGACTGAATAAACCGACCTGCAGCCTGTCGCTTAAAAAACGCGCGGCAAGTCCAGCAGGGTGACCTCCGCCAGCAGGCGCGCGTTGACGTTCTTCTCCAGTCGCTCGACCGCCCGCTCCAAATGGCTCACCGCTTGGCGCGCCTGTTGAAGCGAAAGTCGCCCGCTCAACGCTCCACATAAGCTGCGTGGGGATGGGCTGAGATAATTTTCCGAGACCAGAAAACTCTCCGGGTCAAGACCAAACATCCTGAACGGCGCGGAATCCCCCACGTCAGCTTCATGTGGCTGTTGGGCTGCCTCGCTCTACGGTTTCCAATTAATCGTTCCTAAAGCCATGATATTAAAGCACTCTTTTTGTGAGCCGTCTGTTTTCATAACACATACGGATTCGTCTGATAGAAATGCAATTTTTGTGCCATCTGGCGACCAGGATGGATGCTGGTCATTCGTAGGGCTATTTGTAATATTAAACTGCTGGTTATCTTCACAATCAACGCAAACCGTATAGATTTCAGCATTAGCATTGCGATTTGTTACAAAAGCAATAAGTTTACTGTTCGGTGACCAAGAAAAATCGAACTCGTCAGATGAACTATTGCTCAGATTCCTTAGTCCTGTCCCGTCAGGTTTTATCATGAATATCTCATTGTAGCTATTCACACTGCTGCTAAATGCAATGCTTGTGCTATCCGGTGCCCAATTCGGCATGACACCTTTTGTTAATTCCCATGTTTTTGTTCCGTCCGAACTGATTACACAAATTTCGTAATACCAACCACCAGTATCCAGGAATTTTTGGGATTCGTATGCAATCCACAAACCATTTGGCGACCATTGGGGATTGGTATTGGCATTGGTGCTATTTGTTAGTTGTTTTGAGCTTGTCCCATCAACGGCCATAGAATAGATTTCAAAATTCCCTGAGCGGTTCGAGTTGAATACTATTTGTTTACCGTCGGGCGACCAGTAAGGATTCATATCTTCGGCCTGATTATTTGTCAAATTTACGAGACTTGAACCGTCGTCGTTCATTAAAAATATATCGAAAGCACCCGTACATTCTCCTTCGCCCTCCAGACAAGCCGAAAATATGATTTGTTTTCCATTTGGTGACCAATGTGGACTGAATACAACCGTCATGTCGTCCGTCAATTTCGTAAGTTCTGTCCCATCAGTCTTGATAGTATAAACGGCATACTTGCCTTCATAAGAAGATACAAACGTTATCTTACCTACCATAGGTGTATTGACAGTAGTGGCTGTTGGGGCTTGGGTTGGCGTTTTCGTAGGAGTGGCGGAAGGAGTAATAGATGGTTGAAGCGTATATTTTGCAGTAGGAGTAAACTTAATTGTTGGCAGGATACTTTTGGTAGTAGTTGCGGGCGTACACGCGAATAGAAAAATCATTACAAGACAAATGAACGTGAATAAGTTCTTCATCGCATTTTCACTCTGACGATTATCTCGCGGCAGCCCAACGATTTTTGATAAAATTGGCAATAATGGCGAGGCAGTTATCGTTCATGAAATCATCTCTTTAGAAGGAAATTTACTGCATCTTAAATGGGCGTTCTTAAGACAATCCCACGGTTTTTCCCTCAGCAATGCGAAACAAGACCACCCTCTCGGGACACTCCAATGTAATTTCATTTGGGCGGTCGCTTCCCTGATCAAGCAGGTCGCCGCCTCTCTGGATGAACCACGGCACAGGAAAAATCTTATCATGGATGTGGGGCGATTATCAGCCGGGCAGGCACACACGTATTCAAATCCATCGCCGGTCCAAAGCCCAGGAGGAATTCTTCTGGAGCGCTTACCCTGCCAGCACGAAGGATGGTCAGCTTAAAACCCAGTCTTCGTTGTACCATCTTTTCATATGCATATCCTTTGTATCGTCGTTGTTTTTTTATGTTAGACCTGTAATGGGTAGAATTCGTTCGCATTTCCGTAGAGCCAGGCTCGTGCGACTTCTTTGGCTTCATCCAGGTCAAGGTACTCTATTGCGACCATATCGGATAAGGCAATGGCCAGCAATCTTCCCAGGGTATTTCTGAGTTCAGGAGGGTTTGTGCTTCGGCTTCTGAGGTTACGCTTGCCAGATCGCTGAGTAAATATTCCCCGATGACCACCTGAATGGGGTCGGTGTACCGGGGCCTTAATTTGATCGAGTGGTCGTGACAATCCACAATAGGGATGGTCTGGCAAAAGGTGTAAATTTCCTCGTAACAGGTGGCTTTCCCTTTCATAATTATCCCTCAGTAAAACGTTTTCCTTCGATCAGACCTTTCCCATGATCCACGGCCGGAGCAGAGGGTGTGACGTTTTTACGGAAAAGGCAGGTAATACTTCCCGCACCAACAGCTCCCGGTTGAACAGGAAAACCACAAAGCCCATGATTTGAACCACAAATTGGGGAACGCCAAAGCCGACGACAATTCCCTGGATATCACCCCCAAAAAATAACGGAATAATGGAGAGATTAATTGGGTCCAGCAGCAACAAAAACGTGATTGAATAAAAAGCCAGTTGCCTTACGAAAGCTTTTGGATGCTGCGCAAACCAGGATTTGAACGGCAGCAGCAAATAACCCAAAATTAGCGTGACGATGTTACTGGACCCCGCGATAAATCCCCACTCCACCCCCTGGCGTTCTTCAACCGGGGTTTTATAGGTGACCTCGAGACCATAGGGTCTGACATGAAAAGCTTCGTACTCACCGCAGGCCGTGGCCAGAAGAGCATGCATGCCCTCATGAATTGCGGCAAAGAGGATCAAAGCAAGAATCCAGGCGAGCCATTTTTGCATGGACTTACCTCCAGTCAAACATCTTCTTGTTGAGCGGCAGGATTAACTTCCGTTTTTTTCAGAAGAACCGGTAGGTTGCGCGGCAGGATTTCCAGATAATCAACCAGATCGAATTGCACAATTTTTTCAGCCAATGCAGCGGGGAGCCGATCCAGACTAATCCGCCGAAGCAGCCATGCTGTTTCTTCTTGGGAAAATACCGCCCCATCCTGACTCCCGGGCAGAAAATTTTTGTTTTGGGGACAAATGAGTTGACAGGTCAGGCACCCAACCAAACAGTTATACCAGGTCGGATCAAGCCAGGCAGGGAAATCTATATCGCCGGGTTTCTCATTCCAGTACGTGATGCAGCGTTCTGCGTGGAGGAGAAAGCGTTCCGGCGTGATAGCCCCGGTAGGGCATTTACGGACGCAGGCAGAACAAGTTTGACATGCTTTCATCATTTGGGGTTCTCGCCAGGAGTCTTCCTCACAAGGAAAATCTGAATAAAAAGCAGCCAGACGAACAAAGCTTCCCATCCCATCCACATAACAGATATTATTCTTTCCGTAAGATCCCAGCCCGCTGCATCCGGCCAGCAGTTTTTTGGGCAATGAAGCCTCTGTTACGTGATAGCCCATCGGCTCCAAAGTGGTCGCAAGGAGTTCTTGAATCCTTCGATCGCCTTCGGTATCATACAAGTAAGTAGGCGGTATGATGAGACGCACCGGCTTTCCATTCCAGGTGAATGTGACGCGCGTCTGAGGATGGGGATAGGCGACAATCATGATCGACTGGGCTTCCCGGAGGTGATCGGGTGGGCTGAAAACAAACCCGGTAAGCCGTTCCTGGTAGAATTCTTCGTCGAAGAGAGCCAGTCTGTAAGATTCCTCAAGCTTTTCTCGCAAATCGCTCAAGTGGCGAATGGGTACCGTGCAACCTCGACAACCCAGTTCTTCTAAAATTGAGAAGAGCTCCGGACGAGTTGCTCCCATTCTTTCATGGGCACGATCCTTTTGTGAATTCATATGACGCCTCTTGCCATCCCTGACTAACATCCGTCCATCTCATGAAGGATGAGTTTCTCTAATTTAGCTGGCAGCTCGCTCATTGTCCGAATCTCCGCATCATGTAATGAAGAATTGATTGGGCCAGGAGACACGGCAGGGTTGTACCAGATCGCTCGTAGCCCGGCTTGTTTGGCACCGACAACATCCGCTTGATAGTTATCCCCTACCATCACTACTTCACTGGCTGCATAACCGCACTCGCGCAACACAGCATGGTAAAGATGCTGGAATCGTTGTATTGTGAGTCGGTCCCATCTGAGGAATTCATCCAGGCCACCGAGGAATTTGCCGGAGCTACTCAGAAAGGTGAACGAAAAGCGGTTCCCCAGGCTTAGGGTGGGTTGAGTAGATTCCAGGTGGTTGTGATTTGTTGGGCCTGTGTTTTGGTGAGCTCCGTTTGGTCGCCTGTTCTTCTGTCCAGCCAACCGGTATCAGACGTCTGGTTTAGGATGATTTTCCCACCCTCCCTTTTGGGAGCCTGGGGATGAACCCGGCAAAATACCGTCGCTAGTTTATTTACAAAGATCTAGAATTAGCTTAGAGACCATCATTTAAGCGATATCTTTACTTTCTCAATACCGTAATCCCGATCGCGACGATCGCTGCTATGACGGCTGTGATAGCAAACAGATACACCCAGCGCTTTGAGAGGATTTTGTGAAAGCCCTGATAGGCGGTTGTCGCCAGTCCGGTCAGAATTACCAGAGCCATCAGGTCCCAATTGCTCTCATCGTAGAAGAACGCGCGGAAGGCGACGATGAACAGTAGTCCATAAGAAAGGACCATGTATCCCAAGCGATAGCTGGCGTTTTCGATCGTGACGGTTCGCTCATCATGCAGGATGGGTTGGTCTTTCATGAGTGTAGTGATCTCCTTTCAGGAAGAATAACTCATCAATTGGCTTTTCGAGCTTATTGGATAACAGAAAAGCCAGGAGAGCCGAAGGGCAGTATTGCCCGGTTTCAATCGAGCTGATGGTTTGGCGGGTTACTCCCACAAGTTTGGCCAGTTCCTCCTGGGAGATATTCTTTTCTGCGCGCGCCACTTTCAGCCGGTTTCCAAGTCTTATGTCACTCACGGTTCACATCCTTGTTTTGATCTTACCCCTAACCCAAGAGAATGTCAAGATAACTAGGCAATATGTCCGTTATATTTGTCGAATTGACAAGTAAACTTGGTAATTCTTTGGCCTGAAATGGGGACGGAGGCGATGCCGGCAAACCCC
Organism: Anaerolineae bacterium; assembly: GCA_041479025.1. Taxonomy (GTDB): domain Bacteria; phylum Chloroflexota; class Anaerolineae; order Anaerolineales; family Villigracilaceae; genus JBGPQJ01. The sequence continues at coordinate 1,627 of JBGOXG010000046.1, read as the reverse complement.
AGGCGCGTGCATTCCGTGTTGAGTTCTCATTCTCTCGTAGCAACTCAAGCAGGTGCAGCAGACTGGCGATAAAATAGAGGTCCATCCGACGCACCCGCTGTGACCTGTACTGGCTATCTCATCCACCAGCCATTATTATGTGACTAAAGTGGATCTCGCCTTGCTTTAGTAATTTTCTGTCCATAGCCATGTCTGTAAACAATTCGTATTGGAAAAATGAGCCGACCGCAAACGGTTATTGACGACCTAAATCGTAACCAGACGAGTTAAATTGACTTTCAATTCTCGCTTGGCAGCTTGTCCAGAGTTTTTTGAAGAATACTGCCGCGGATTAGTTTAGATAAATTACGCGAGAATAACTGGGATGCAGGCCTGTCCTGGCTCCTTTCCTCATCCGTCTGTCATTGACCGTGCTAATGTATACCAGGCATGATCGCCCGTATGGGTACCAGGCATAGCCGCCCGTATGGGTACCAGGCATAGCCGCCTGAATGGGTACCAGGCGTAGCCGCCCGTATGGGTACCAGGCGTAGCCGCCTGAATGGGTACCACCTGCGGAGTGTGGCACAATGCTTCCAGACTAAGAACTGGAGGCGAAAGCATGAAGAGGAAGCACATGAATCACATGCAAGACATCGTCCGGCGATTTCAGCTGGGGGAGAGCGAACGGCGTATCGCCAAGGATATGCAAATTGCGCGGAAGACCGTGCGCAAGTATCGCGAGATTGGGAAAGAGAAAGGTTACCTGGAAAAGACAGACGCATCGCCCAGTGACAGTGAGTTGAGGGAAGCGTTGGGGCCGGGAGTGCAGGCTCCGCGGCAGGCCTCGACGGTAGAACCATACCGGGAAAAAATACAGGATTGGGTGAACCAAGGGGTTGAGATGACCGCCATCTGGCTGCGGTTGCAAGAGAACTGTTAGCATTCAACACCCCTTGCAGAAGGGGTGTTGAATGCTAACAGTTCTCGAATAAAGCCATATCCACACATCCCAAAAGGTCTTGTACGGTTAATCAATGCTCATAGAAAGCTTATCGTATATAATCTGGTGGAGAGAGTTATCAATATACAAGTATGATTTTCCCTTCCTGATTATGACAAAAACCCATCCGCTCCATCTGGTTCAGATCAAATCGTTTGCAGTCTACCTGGCAAAAATCCTGGTCCTGGCTGTTATTTACCACTTGGCAGCCAGGGTCGGGTTAAAGATGGCATACGTCCAGGTCAACACTTCGCCGGTTTGGCCGCCGACGGGGATAGGCCTGGCTGCTTTGCTCATCTTCGGGTATCGGCTGTGGCCCGGCATCAGCTTGGGAGTGTTAATTGGTTCTCTGCTGACCGGAGCTCCCTTTTCCCTGGCCTTGGGGATGACGATCGGGAACACACTGGAAGCACTGGCCATAGTCTACCTGTTGAGAAGGATCGTCAGATTTCAAAACCGGATTGATCGGATCCAGGATGTCGTTGGCTTGGTGTTCGTCTCGTTTGGCTGCACCACCATCGGGGCCAGTATTGGCACACTCACCCTTATGCTCACAGAGAATGGAGCCTGGCAGAATTTCTGGGCGATCTGGTTCATCTGGTGGATAGGGGATTTGCTTGGAGCCCTGGTGGTCGCTCCGGTGCT
>JBGOXG010000217.1:0-3624 GCA_041479025.1 Anaerolineae bacterium | reverse complement strand
TCTCCATTCTGTTGATCCCGGTCGGCCGTTACCTGATCAGGCGTTTTCTGATCCATCTGGGGTTGTGGGGGGTGCCGGTGGTCATCATTGGTGTCCCTGAGAAAGCCCTTGCCCTTGCCGAACAACTCCGCGTTGGTCTCCAGCAAGGGTTTCGCCCGGCGTTGATCATTTCCGATGAAACCAGTTTGGCGGGTGGTTTTGTGGTCGACTCAGATTTATCCTTGGCGAAAATCAAGGAAAATGCTCGCCGCCTCCACCTCAATGATGCATTTATCCTGGTTGACGATCTAAATAACATTGATCTGCTCGTCGATCGCTACCGTTTTATCTTTCACCGCGTGATCCTAGTCAAGGACCAGACCGGGAAATATGGGTTGAACAACCTCGAGCCGCTCGATTTTGAATCTGCCCTCGGTTTGCAGGTTAGGAATAGTTTGCTCAGTAAGTGGGTCCAATTTCTCAAAATGGTCATTGACAAGTTGGTAGCTTTCTTCGGACTGCTACTGCTGGCGCCTTTCTTTGCTCTAGCGGCAGTTGCGATCAAGCTCGATTCACCCGGCAGGATTTTCTACCGCCAACTGCGCCTCGGAAAAGGCGGGAAGACCTTCCGCTTGCTTAAATTTCGAACGATGTATATCAATGCCAATGAAGTCTTGAAATTGAAACTGGCGCGCAATCCGGTACTGAAAGCAGAATGGGAAGACTATCAGAAACTAAAGGAAGACCCGCGAATTACCAGGGTCGGCATGTTCTTGCGTAAGCTCAGCCTGGATGAATTGCCGCAGCTATGGAATGTGTTTATTGGCGAAATGAGTACGGTTGGCCCGCGCCCGATCACGCCCGATCAATCTGAGTTGTATGGTCCCTGTTACAAAGATTATATCCAGGTAACTCCAGGAATGACCGGTTTATGGCAGGTTTCCGGACGTAACCAGACCTCGTTCGCCCAACGCGCCGCGCTGGATAATGAATATATCCAGCGCTGGTCGATTTGGATGGATATCTTCATCTTTTTCAAAACGATCAAAGTTGTCCTGTGGCAAAACGGAGCCTACTAGGCCAGGAAACCTCTGCCAACTTCCGTCCACTTCCCCCGTCTCGGGAAGGCATTCGTTGTTCGCCGAATTTCAATAAAGTGACCTAAATCGACCCCGATTTCTTCCGAGCTTCACAGCCTCTTGTTGATGGACTCCATACGGAACTCCAAATCGACTCAATCAACTTCCTTGTCTCCCTGCCTCGGTCTTCAATCTACCCTCCCCATCCTCTGTCTATCCCAGCCGGGCACTAAAGCGGGTATACTTTATATTCATCACGAACTCATGCAGGCAATTGGAACACATTAAGCACTGCCTGGCAAAAACGATGATCACCGGTCTTTTTTTCAGGGGAACTAAAGTAACAAAGAAGAATACGGCAATGTATATGCAAAACGGAAGGAGAATCACTCTGATTTATGGATGATCAAGTTGAAGAAAGATCTTCCGCCGAACTATTCGGCGAATATGCGAACTTGCTCTGGCGCTGGTCATGGCTCTTGGTTCTATTAGCCTGTTTGGCGGGAGGAGTCGCATTTTACATCTCACTGCAACAAACTCCAGTCTACCAATCCTCCACTTTGGTGATGATCAATGCTGCTCCCTCGGCTGCTTCAGCTACCTATGGCTCCGTCGTTACCAGCCAGCAGTTGGTGGAAACCTATGCACAGATCATCACCACCCAGCCTATTCTCGATGGGGTAAAACTGCAAATGGGTCTCGCTGAACTGGATGTATCATCCATACAGGTCGACCCCGTGCAGAGCACTCAACTGCTAACAGTGACCGTTCAGGATACGGACCCGATTCGAGCGGCAGGGATCGCCAATTCGCTCGTATCGGTATTTGCTGCCCAGGTTCAGGCGGATCAAATCACCCGCTATGCAGACTCCAGGAAGAATCTCGAAAACCAGATGGCTGTCATGGAACAGCAGATCCAGATCACCACAGCTTCGCTGAATGCCCTCGAGAATACTCCTGAAAACGAAGTACCGCGTTCAAACCTGCAGGCCAATTTGTCTCAATTCCAGAACTCATATTCCTTCCTTCTCCAGAGCTATTCACAACTCCGCCTGGCCGAAGCACAATCCACCTCCACCGTCATTCAGAAGGATCCTGCAGTTCCGGAGGCGATTCCGGTCAAACCCCAGCCGGTCCGGACGGCAATTTTGGCTACGGTGGTCGGGCTGCTCCTGGCAGGCGGGGTCATTTTCTTGATTGAGTTTCTCGACGATACCATTCGGGACCCGCAGGAGATCACTCGAAAATGGGGAGTCCCGGTATTGGGAATGATTACCCGTTATAAACCCAATGGCAGTCCCTTGATCACCGTCAAACAACCCCGCGCCCCGGTTTCCGAGGCATTCCGGTCTCTGCGCACGAGCCTGGAGTTTGCTGCCATCGATTCGCCCCTGAGAACAATTCTTGTCACCAGCCCTTCTCCGCAGGACGGGAAGACGACGATTGTCGCGAATTTGGCTTGCGTGATCGCTCAAAACAAGCACAGCGTAGTCGTGGTGGATGCGGATCTGCGTCGACCCCAAATTCATAAACACTTTCAATTATTGAATCGTTTGGGTCTGACCAATAAACTCATTCAACCCAAGGGCGAGTTGTTTGGCTCCCTACAGAATACCGACATCCCCAACCTTAAAGTGATCACATCCGGGAGTTTACCCCCGGACCCATCCGAGCTGCTTGGCTCTATAAAGATGCAGGAAATGATGAGTTCTCTAAAAGATCAATTTGAATTCCTTGTTATTGATACGCCACCGGTCCTGATGGTCACAGATGCCGTTGTTCTGGCTCCGCGTGTCGATGGTGTCATTATTGTGGTAAAACCCAGCGTAACCAAACGTGCTGAACTCCATCATGTGATCGAGCGGATGAAACAGGTCAATGCCCGCCTGTTGGGAGTAGTGCTCAATGATGTTAACATTGGTCGCGGCAGGTACTATTATTACCGCCAGTACTCTTCTAACAAGTATAAATATTATAAAGGATATTATTCCCGGGAGGCAAGCCCGAAGAAGGAGACATCACCAGCCTCCTCATCCTTTATGACGGGAAAACCACCTGTAGCAGCAAGTTCCGGGAAGGAAAAAAATCCCACCCCCCCAGGTTCCGAGAATCTTTCTTGAGCGAATGAAATGGAATGTTGTGGAATGTGGTTGAGAATGATTATCTCCAGTGATAATGGAATGGGAATGACATCCCGAAAATGAAAGCACAAATATGTCCTTACCTGGGGCTGAAAGATGATTCGGGTACGACTTTTTCCTACGCGTCAGCGGCCAACCATTGTTTCCGCATCACCCCTGTTGTAAGTGTAAAGCTAGACCACCAGCGGGAGTATTGCCTTTCAAGCAATCACCGCCACTGTGAATTGTTTCGGGGGGAACCGGGACAATCCCAAATGCGCACCAAGGATATTGCTCGTCGATCCAGGCGAGTCCGGCGATGGATCCGCACCTTGCCTGTTTGGCTTTTCCTCCCCTTGATTGTCATCGCAAGCATTTTCGCGGTGGTACTTTTCATGCCCGACGAGGCTCTCACCACCTTACCGAGTATCAATTCAGAGATACCT
>JBGOXG010000112.1:0-7600 GCA_041479025.1 Anaerolineae bacterium | reverse complement strand
CTCTGGGAGTATAAGGGGCTTTTCTTCTTCCTGGTCCGCCGTGATATCAAGCTGCGTTTTCAACAAACGGTCATCGGTGTTTTATGGGTCGCACTTCAACCGCTGATCCAGATGATGATTTTTTTCGTCATACTTGGCGTATTGATAAAAGTTCCAACGGACAACATTCCTTATCCGCTGTTCTTTCTATCCGGTTTTGTGGTCTGGCAGTTCTTTACCCAGGTCGTCAATAACAGCGCGGTCAGCCTGGTGGGGAACATTGGCGTGATCATCAAATCCTATTTTCCCAGACTGGCATTGCCACTCTCAACAATTGCAAACGCGCTGATTGATTTTGTAGTCTGTTTTATTATCTTTCAAGTGTTCATGCTTTTCGATGGAAATTTCCCTATCACATCGCGGTATCTGCTCCTTCCGGTATTATTGATCATCACGATCATCTTTTCATCAGGCGTTGGCTTGTTGTTTGGCGCATTGATGGTGGTATTCAGGGATACGAAGAATTTCTTGACCTTCATATTAATGATGTGGATGTATCTCACGCCGATCATGTACCCCATATCCATCGTTCCAGAAAAATACCAGTTCCTTTTCTATCTCAACCCTCTTACCAGCCTGGTGCAAATGTATCGATGGGTATTTTTTGGACTGGGCGACCTGCCGCGGATGAGTTACTTTGTGATTTCATTCGTGATCGCGACCATTCTCTGGTTCAGCGGTGCAATCGCTTTCCGTTCGATGGAAAATAAGATCACGGATGTCATGTAAACATGAGCCGGGTATCCATAAGCGTCGAGAACGTTTGGAAAGAATATCATATCCGGCATACCCTAACCGGGCCGCAAAGCTCGTTTAAAGCGGTATTAAATGCACCATTTAACTGGCTCTTCAGGCAATCTGATGAATCTCCCCGTCTAAGTAAATCGGAACTCTTTTTTGCCCTAAAGGACATTTCATTTACGATCGAGCACGGCGAATCGGTCGGATTGATCGGGCGTAACGGAGCCGGGAAAAGCACATTGCTGAAAATCCTTTCCCGCATTACCCGTCCATCAAAAGGAAAAGTGACGTTGTACGAGCGGGTCAATTCTCTTCTCGAAGTAGGGACAGGTTTCAATCCCGAGCTCTCAGGGCGGGAAAATGTTTATCTCAACGGCAGTTTCCTGGGAATGAAAACCTCCGAAATAAAACGGAAGTTCGATGATATTGTAGCATTCTCCGAAATCGAGCAGTTCATCGATACACCAACAAAATATTATTCCAGCGGCATGTATGTACGATTGGCGTTTTCCGTCGCCGTCCACCTGACACCTGAAATATTAGTCATAGACGAGACCCTTTCTGTCGGCGATGCCGGCTTCCAACACAAGTCTCTGGCAAAGATGAAAGAATTGCTGGGAAGCGGTGCTACGATCATTTTGGTTTCGCACAATGACCAGGCCATCCGCGATATCTGTAAACGCGCCATCTGGCTGGATAAAGGTGCGATTCAAATGGATGGCCCCTCATCCAGCGTGACAGAGGAATACCGTAAATTTCTTGACAGGCTGGTATCTTAATGAATGTTACAAGTTCAGCTGTTCTATGGCAGAGTCCGATTTTCCTTGATTGTGTTCAAATATGCGAAATCGGTACGATAACAGATGGGATTGAACATAAAATCAATATGATCTTTGGGAATTGATGAGTACTTTGTAAGGTGCTAAGCAAGATTGATCGGTTTTCCCTACCTTTTGTACAATGAATATTTAAATATTAAAACAAGAAATAGTAAATTAACTGGCAGGAGCTGATGAAATGCAATTTCTTCAAGCGGACATACCGGATATTGTCCTCATTGAACCGCAGGTCTTTGAAGACCAGCGCGGCTTTTTTATGGAAACATACCAGGCGCAGGAGTTTGCAGAAGCGGGTATCAAGCACAGTTTTGTACAGGATAATCATTCCCGTTCCAAACGAAGGACACTTCGAGGACTTCACTATCAAATTCGCCACGTTCAAGGCAAGCTGGTACGCGTTGTAGCAGGTGAAATCTACGATGTGGCAGTGGATCTTCGCCGTTCTTCGCCAACGTTTGGGAAATGGGTTGGGGTTTATCTTTCTGCTAAAAACAAACGCCAGGTGTGGGTACCGCCCGGTTTTGCGCACGGGTATTATGTTGTGTCCAGATGGGCAGAGGTATTGTACAAAGCCACTGATTTGTACGATCCAGGGGCAGAAAGAACAATCCTCTGGAACGACCCGACTCTTAACATACAGTGGCCTCTCCCCCAGTCGCAATCGCCGACTTTATCCCCAAAAGACCTGGTGGGCAAATTATTTATAAAAGCGGAGGTTTTTGATTAATGTTTGGACGCATTCTCGTCACCGGGGGCGCGGGTTTTATCGGCTCAAACTTCGTCCGTTATATTCTACAGACCCAGTCCGATGTTTTCATTCTCAACCTGGACCTGCTGACCTATGCTGGCAGCCTGGAAAACCTGAAGGAATTACCTTTTCCGGACAGGTACGAATTCATCAAAGGAGACATTTGCGACCAATCCCTGGTCGAGAACCTCCTGCGGCGATATGATATTGACGCCATCATTCACTTTGCCGCCGAGTCTCATGTCGACCGTTCGATTCTTGGACCCGGCGCTTTCGTCCAAACGAATATCTTTGGCACGTTTTCTCTCCTTGAAGCAGTTCGAAAAGTATGGTTGGGGGAACGTAAGGCTTATTCCGGTACTGTCCGGTTTCATCATATTTCAACGGATGAGGTCTTTGGTTCGCTGGCGCCCGGCGCTCCGGCATTTAAAGAAACAAGCCCTTATTCCCCAAATTCTCCATATGCAGCTTCCAAAGCCAGCAGCGACCATTTGGTACGCGCTTATGCACACACCTACGGCTTACCGGTAACGCTATCCAATTGCTCCAATAATTACGGTCCCTACCAGTTTCCCGAAAAACTGATCCCACTCATGGTCCTGAATGCAATGGAAGGGAAACCTTTGCCGGTTTATGGTGATGGCAGGCAAATTCGCGACTGGTTGTTTGTAGAAGACCATTGTGAGGCTATCTGGCAGGTGTTACAGCGGGGAGAAACTGGCGAGAGTTACAATGTGGGCGGGAACAACCAACCTGCCAACCTGCAAATCGTAGATGCGATCTGCGACATTCTGGATGAATTAAACCCCGGGTCTCCACACCGCCCTCATACTCATTTGAAGCAGTTCGTGGCTGACCGACCGGGACATGACCGCCGCTATGCCATGAACATTCAAAAAATCAGCGCTCAACTGGGCTGGCAGCCAAAATACAGTCTGCAGGATGGATTGTTAAACACTGTCCGCTGGTATCTGGAGCATCAGGATTGGATCAAAGCCGTCCGCAAGCAAAAAGAATATCAAACCTGGCTCGATCAAAATTACGCCCAACGCGGGGAGGAAATAAAATGAAAGGGATCATTTTGGCTGGCGGTCGAGGCACACGCCTCAATCCGCTGACCCTGGCGATGAGCAAACAGTTATTACCGGTGTATGATAAACCGATGATTTATTATCCGCTTTCAATGTTGATGCTTGCCGGGATCCGCGAAATACTGGTCATCAGCACCCCTGAGGATCTACCAACCTTTCAGAGGCTTCTGGGGGATGGGTCTCAGTGGGGACTGGAATTTGACTATGCTGAACAGGCTGAGCCACGTGGACTGGCCGACGCTTTTCTAGTCGGCCGTCAATTTATCAATGGGAACCCGGTATGCCTGATCCTGGGCGATAATATTTTCTTCGGAAGTGGTCTCGCTGCTCAATTGCGGAGTGCAGCCAGCTTGGATCAGGGAGCGCTCGTTTTTGCGTATCCGGTTCGCGATCCCCAACGCTACGGTGTGATCGAATTCGACTCCGATAATCAGGCAATTAGCATTGAAGAAAAACCTCAGCACCCTCGCTCGCATTTTGCAGTACCCGGGCTTTACTTTTACGATAAACATGTTGTCCGGTTTGCGGAATCACTAAAACCTTCACCGCGTGGCGAAATCGAGATTTCGGATTTGAACCGTATATATCTGGAAAAAGGCGAATTGAAAGTTATCCCGATCGGTCGCGGGATTGCCTGGCTGGATGCTGGAACGCATGAATCGTTATTACAAGCTGCCAACTTTGTCCAGGCAGTGGAAGACCGCCAGGGACTTATGATTTCCTGCCCGGAAGAGATCGCCTTTCGGATGGGTTTTATTAACCGCGATCAATTACGAAGCCTGGCGCTCCAAATGGAGAACAATGGCTATGGAACATATCTCCTGGACCTTGTGGATCAAAGCCTATGACACGCGTTTTGTTGATTGGTAAGAAAGGACAGTTGGGCTGGGAACTCCATCGAACCTTGGCGACATTAGGTGAACTTATTGCAGTGGATTACCCGGAAATTGACCTGGGACAACCTGAAACCGGGCGTAATTTGATCCGTCAGATTCAACCTCAAGTGATCGTGAATGCTGCAGCTTATACCGCGGTGGATCAAGCAGAAACCGAGCATGAACTTGCGCGGAAAATCAACGCTATTGCGCCAGGTGTCCTGGCTGAAGAAGCGCGAAGATTGAATGCATTATTCATTCATTATTCCACCGACTATGTTTTTGACGGAGCCAAAGGAACAACTTATACGGAGACAGATGTGCCCAACCCATTGAATTTCTATGGGCTTAGCAAATTAGAGGGTGAACAAAAAGTGGAAAACATGGGTGGTGCCTATTTGATTTTTCGCACCAGTTGGTTATACAGCCTCCGGCAGCAAAGTGGATTTGTGAGCAAGGTGTTACAATGGGCGCGGCAGCAAGAGACACTACGCTTAGTGAACGATCAAATCAGTAATCCGACATGGGCGCGGATGTTAGCCGAGGTGACCGCACAGGTTCTGGCTCAAGGCGTTGACACTTGCTCCGAAAGAAAAGGGTTGTATCACCTGACAGGTAGTGGATTTACCAGCCGGTTTGAGTGGGCAAAATCGATCCTTGCATTAGATCCCAACCAGAGCGAACAGACAGTTAAAGAATTATTGCCAGCGTTGACATCCGAATTTCCAACCCCGGCCAGACGACCGCTCTTTTCGGCAATGGATTGCAATAAATTTACAATTGTCTTTGGTTTATATATTCCCTTATGGGAGGATTCTTTGCGTTTGGCTATGAACGCACAAGAAGACATTACCAATAATTTGAATTCTTCATCTCGCAGCCTTTGAACTGTTTCATATCTCATCTGTCCATTTTCACATACTTATGCAAGAGGTCTATTCAAGACGAGGAGACGTAATAAAATGAAAGTTGTAATCCTGGCGGGTGGGCTGGGTACACGATTGCAAGAAGAAACATCTGTTAAGCCGAAGCCAATGGTTGAGATCGGCGGTCAGCCAATTCTTTGGCATATTATGAATGTGTATGCGGCTCAAGGCTTTAATGAATTTATTGTTGCCTTGGGATACAAATCTGAAGTCATAAAGAATTATTTTCTCAATTTCCATGATTTTCGAAAGGATTTAACCATCGATTTGCGCAATGGTAGTGTAGATGCTCATGACAGCGAGTCCGAGAGTTGGATTGTTCACTTAATTGATACAGGAGCGGAAACACAAACCGGAGGCCGGCTGAAACGACTTGCTAAATGGATTGGGGACGAGACTTTTATGATGACTTATGGCGATGGTGTTGGGGATATTGACATAAATCAATTGATAGCACTTCACCGTCGATCAGGAAAACTGGCTACAGTAACCGCTGTGCATCCGCCTTCTCGTTTTGGAGAGTTGGTCATTGATAACAATCAAGTAAGCCACTTTGATGAGAAGCCGCAAACCGGCGAGGGCTGGATAAACGGAGGTTTTTTTGTTCTAGAGCCTCAGGTACTCGATTATATTGAGGATGACTCAATGCCCTGGGAGCGAGCCCCCATGCAAAATCTGGCTGCGGAAGGACAATTGGTTGCTTATAAACACAATGGTTTTTGGCAATGTATGGATACCCTACGGGACGTCCAGCTGATGGAGAAACTTTGGGCAGAAGGGAAAGCCCCATGGAAAATATGGAAATAAATAAAACTTTCTGGCAAGATCGACCGGTTCTGATTACAGGTGCTACCGGGTTGGTCGGCAGTTGGTTAACCAAGCGGTTATTACAATCCGAAGCAGATATCGTTTGCCTTGTACGTGACTGGGTTCCACAATCTGAGTTCGTCAGAGCAAATTTAATTGATCAGGTAAAGGTGGTACGAGGTGATATTCGCGATGAGGCCCTGCTTGAACGGATTCTTGGGGAGTATGAGATTTCAACCGTCATCCATCTAGCTGCGCAAACTATTGTGGGTATTGCAAACTGCAACCCATCTTCCACTTTTGAAACTAATATTGGGGGAACCTGGAAGCTTTTGGAGGCCTGTCGGCGGAGCCCGAAGGTTCGGGAAATAGTGGTCGCATCTTCCGATAAGGCTTATGGAGATCACGACACACTTCCATATGACGAAACTACGCCTCTTCAGGGGCAGCATCCTTACGATGTCAGCAAATCCTGCGCAGATCTCATCGCACATACATACGCAGTGAGTTTTGGGTTGCCGCTGGTTATTACACGATGCGGCAACTTTTACGGAGGAGGAGATTTGAATTGGAATCGGATTATACCTGGCACCATTCGCTCTATATTACGAGGACAAAACCCCGTTATTCGGTCAGATGGCAATTACATTCGTGATTATTTTTACGTGGAAGATGGCGCAGCAGCGTATATGTTATTAGCCGAATCTCTCTCCGCGAACCCGTCCCTGGCTGGAGAGGCTTTTAATTTCTCAAACGAATTGCAGATTTCCGTCCTGGAAATCGTACAAAAGATATTGGATTTAATGCAATCCGGTTTGAGACCTGATATTCGTAATGAGGCAAGCAATGAAATACGGCACCAATATTTAAGTGCGGCAAAAGCCCGCGAGAAGCTTGGGTGGAGGCCGTTGTTTACGTTAGAACAAGCTTTAGGATCCACAATCCACTGGTATCAAGAATACTTCAAACAGGCGTAACCATGACAGTCTCTAGAGACCAAATCCTTGATCTGGTAAAACAATACTACGAGGAGAAATTCTCAACTAAGGATTTTAACCCTGGCAAAGATATGGTTCATTACGCCGGCCGCGTCTTCGATGAAGACGAACTGTGCAGTCTTGTAGATTCAAGCCTTGATTTTTTCCTTACTGCAAATCGATATGCGGATGAATTTGAAATGAACCTGGCTGAATTTCTGGGAATTTCGGATGTGCTCCTGGTCAATTCAGGCTCTTCTGCAAATTTGGTGGCAGTAACTACTTTGACTTCACCCCACTTGGGGGAGAAACGCCTAAAACCCGGGGATGAAGTGATCACCGTGGCTGCGGGTTTCCCATCAACGGTAACCCCTCTTATTCAAAATCAACTTATCCCTGTTTTTATTGACGTTAATCTTGGTGACTATAATGCGATTCCGGAACAATTAGAACAAGCTGTATCAAGTAAAACACGCGCCATTGTAATGGCTCATACGCTGGGTGTGCCCTTCGACGTGGATGCTGTGCAGAAACTGGTCAAAAAACATGACCTTTGG
>JBGOXG010000279.1:0-2578 GCA_041479025.1 Anaerolineae bacterium | reverse complement strand
GCCGGCAATACCGTTATCGCAGAAATAAAGTTTCCTGCCAAGCGCGGAGGCTTTATCCCCACCCGCATACGCCGGAACCCGGTGAATGACATAGGTCATTTCGAGAAAGTCCAAGTACTGCAGGATGGTGGGGCGCGAGATACCCACCACCGCCGCCAGCTTGGTGATGTCCAGCTTGTTGCCGACGCGCAGAGCGAGCAGGCGCATCAACTGCTGAAGTTCGCCGATCTTCTGAAAGTCCGCCATGGCACGCACATCGATATTGATGTAGGACGAGAAAATGTCATTCAGCAGCTCGCGGCGCGCAGTGGGACGCGTTTCAAGGACGACATCCGGCAGCCCGCCGTACAGCAGGTACTCTTCGTACAGGCTCTTCAGCCGTTCGAATTCATACGGGTCAAAACGCATGTCCGAAAAACCGGCCCTGCGCTTGTAAACCACACCGCGGAAATCCAGGAATTCACCGAAGGTCAGCGGAAACAGCTCGAAGACGATCTTGCGTCCCGACAGCGACTCGCTAAAGTAATTCTTGAGATAGAACGAACTGGAGCCGGTCAGCAGAAATTTGATGGGATAGGAGTCATGCAGATATTTGACCACGCTCGGCAGGTTCGGCACATACTGGATTTCATCCAGGGCCACGGTCATGGGTTGGCTGATATCCAACCCACGATTGCGCAGGAAATCCAGCACCAGGTCATAGTTGCTTTCCTGAAACACGGCGCGCTGGTCGAGCCGCTCCAGGTCCAGATAGATCTTATTCGCAGACGGGACCTGATCAAGCAGCCAGCGCAGGGAGGTGGTTTTTCCCGTGCGGCGCATCCCTGTAATGACGATGGCGCGCTGGTCGTCCAATGCTTCATGCAGCGCAGGAAAGAGCAGGCGAATAAAGGTATTCATGCTTATATTTTACAAAAATATACCCTTTTTGTAAAGTGACACTTTACAAAAAGGGTATATTGAAAAGTCTGGAAGGAATTACTCTTTGAATGTTAGCATGAAGAACCCTTTGAGTGCGTTCTGGAGTAGACTCCCTTTCGGTAAGTCGAACGGGAACGCTGCCCTGAGCGTACGGCGTTGGGGCGCAACCGGCTTGTGATATGGGATGTTTCATCAAGCCCGATTGAATGTTTGGTTGCCCCGGTCGCATCCGCTAACCTGAGATGTCCCGCATGGGCAGTTGGGCTTTTAGGACAACGGTCCGCCCAATAATTGGGCAGCTCTCGCTGCTTCTTCAGGGGACGCCACCAGTTCGCCTGAGGGAACCGGCAAACCCATTTGCCTCAGAAGTCTTTTGGCTTCAAACTCTATAATTCTCAATGAAGATCCCCTGGGTTACGCCCCGTACGCGAGCAGCGGGTCACCATTATTCATCGCCAGTGAAGAAACCAGGAATAAAACATCACCGTTGCTCTGGCAGGTCGCTTCCTGCAGCACATTACCCCAGGCGTCCTTGATATACCCCAGATTCTGGCCTTTCGTAACCTTTGCGCCCACTTCTACAGCCGGGTACCAGAAACCTTCCACCTCCGAGCGCATCCAGATGAAATTATCCAGTAGCGTGTAGGAGATCTTTTCAGGCTCGGCACCGTCCAACAGGCCGTAGTGCTGCAGGACGCGCTTTAAGCCGTTAACGTGCAACTCGACCTGGTCCCTGCGCCAGATTCCCTGGCCTCCCGCCTCGGTTAAGATCGCCGGGATACCCGCGCAAGCTGCTGCGGCAAAGGTGGAGCCCATGCCCTCGCTTCGCACCAGGTAGGGAATACCAAAAACCTTGGCCAGTTCAATGGAAGCATCATCCACCGCTTTATTGCCGGTATGATAGTAGATGGTGAATGGGATCAGCGCCTCGTTCATATCGCCGCCGTGCAAATCGATATAATAATTGCCCTGCTTGATCACGTGTTCAAATACCCAAGCCGCAATCTGCTCTGAGGCGCTACCATCGGCCTTACCCGGGAACACGCGGTTCAGGTTGACACTGTCCATCGGGTTGATATAGATGGAACGTACGCGAAAGCCACGCTGGTTCACAAGGGGAACGATAATTACCCGCCCCTTCAACACTTCAGCAGTCAAATTTTGACCCACTTCCAAGGCTGCCGCGATGCTGGCATATTCCGCCGCGTGAATTCCGCCAGTAGCCACCAGGGTGGGACCTTCGGCATTGCCATTGATCAGAAAGACCTCCAGGCCAAACGGCTTGCCGTCCACCGTGAATTCAACTACACCAGTTTTCTTCTCACCAGCCTTCGCTGCCAGATTACCAACAACAAGATCTTGGTTAGCCATAAATAAGAATCCTTTCTATTTCAGGAGCAGCGCCGCACCTGACCCGCATCAACCGTAAATTACCGACCTTTTTTCAGGTCCGCTACGGGACCCACCGAATACATGGCGGGCAGCTTTACCTTGCGGAACTCCTCCACAAAATCAGCCAGGTAATCCGCCAGTCCGTTAAGAATCGCCTCACCCATGGCTTTGGTTGCCAGGGTAGGCTGGATATCGTAAGATTTGGCCGCTGTCAGACCATATTCCATCATGCCGCCGGTATCGGTGATATCCGTCATAACCAAAT
>JBGOXG010000283.1:0-2512 GCA_041479025.1 Anaerolineae bacterium | reverse complement strand
CTTCCGACAGTGTTATTTTCCCAAGCTTCATTGGTGCTTGCCAATCGCGAATGTCATAGAGGTCGACCTTATTATGAATTGCTTTCCGAACAGCTGGTCGAGTATAACCACTTCCCGATACTATTCCACGCGTAGTAATTGCAGGCATATCATTAAGTTTCGCACAGAGCTGTTCCACATGCGTAATATCAAGTGGTCGCTTGTGATGTTTGACCTCGATTCTTTCAAAGGCAGATGTTGTGCCCGTATCACTAGTGACCCGCACCGTTATATCAACATCTCTTTCTTCTTCTGCTACCGAATCAAACACCATGTCGCCCAATTCAATATCAACTCCTTCGGGACGCGATATCTGTGTTAGAAGACCGACAAGGAAATGAACATCGGTAGGTGTCAGCATTGGTAATCACTCATTCTCAACCGGCCAAACTAGTGTTTTAACAGCCTGTATAATAGATCATAGACCACCCGTCTAATGTCCTAATTATTTTATGAAATTATACGGCAAACCGGTCATCTCCCTTACGCGAGAGAATCAATCGAGCACTTCGATAGCCGGCCTCGGCAGCAGTACCCCACCAGCCTGTTCTTGGCGCTCTCTTGTCCCGTTGCTCGCTCGCCCTGGATGCTTTTGCGGGGTGCGAGGTTCCAGGGATCAGGTACATTTCATTGTTGGGCGGCTCCGCTTGCCCAGGAAGTGCAAATTTACTACTGACCAGCTTTCCTTTTGGATTTGTACTGCCCTTCGATCAATCCGACAACACGCTCGATGTGCCGATGAAGCCTACCAACTGCTCACTGGTCGCATTTCCTACCAATTGTTGACCTCTTACTTCTACTACTGGTACGGCACGAATGCCTTTGGCCATCAACAAATTTGGTTTAATAGTAACATCTACTTCTTGCAGATTGAATCCCATCTCTGCCTGTAATGCTGTGAGCCGACGTTTCACCATGGGACAGAAAGGACAACCCAAGGCTGTATACAGAATAACCTTTGCGGGCACTTTACTTACTGCCTGTGGTGATCGGTCATCCACACGGCCATAGCCGAGGTAGCGAGAAATGGAGGGAAAGAACCGAATATAAGCCCAAAGGGCCAACGGTGCGACCACTAACCACAACCCAGCGAAAGCATAATCCCCCCTTAGCACAAAGAAGACTAAACCGGCAACGAGTATTGCCCAAGTTATATAAATAAAAGCCATAGAACACTGTTGTTTCATTGCGTTCCCTTTCTACTTGTGGAAGTTGATTGTCAATCTTGTTCAATACTTTGACTGACAAGCCACCCAACTAGTGTTTATCCCCTACGGGGACTTTACGGCAACCATATAATAGATTATAGACCGCCCGTGTAATGTCCTAAATATTTATAAAATTATACGGCAAATCGGTCATCTCCCCTACGTGAGAGATCAATCGAGCGCTTCGATATTCTGCCTCCCTAGCCTGCGGCCTGTCCTTGGTGCTCGCTTGTCCTGCCTGCACTGAGCCGCAGGCACACGTGATGCTCTTGCAGGGCCCAAGGGTTCGGGCAGGCAGCAGGATGGGGCTTTGTTAGATTTTGCTATTCCGTTCCACAATGATGACGACTTTTCCTCGGGCGTGTCCTGCCCCAAGATAGCGGAGAGCTTCAGCAGCCTCACTTAACGGGTATCGTTTATCGATAACAGGGACTATTTTGCCCGCCTCCAGAAGCTCTTTGAGAATAACCAAATCTTTTTGGCTTGCTTTCGCCGATACACCTCCCATTTTCTTGCCCTCCTTTTTTGACATCCATGATCCCAGGAGCATGGCTTGGAAGATTTGAGCCATGGACCCTCCCGCCATGACATAAATGCCCTTGGGCGTCAGGGCACGCTTATAATCTGAAAGCGGATGATATCCGTTAGCAGCAAGAATAAGGTCATACTGCTGCCCATTTTGGGTGAAATCTTCCCGCGTGTAATCAATGACCTGGTCTGCCCCAATCGAGCGCGCCTGGTCCAAATTCCTCGGGCTGCACACGGCTGTGACTTCAGCCCCGAACAATTTGGCTATCTGCACTGCAAACGTTCCCACCCCACCAGATGCCCCATTGATCAAAACCTTTTGCCCCGGATGAATTTGTCCTTCATCGCGCAGACCCTGCAGGGCAGTGAGAGCAGCCATTGGTACAGCCGCTGCTTCTTCAAACGATAGATTAGCCGGTTTCAGCGCCAATCTACTTTCAGGAGCACATACATACTCGGCAAAACCGCCATGACCGATATCTCCGAACACCTCATCATCTGGCTGAAACTGCTTGACGTTTTTGCCGACCGCTTCAACCCGCCCCGCTATGTCAGCGCCGAGTCTCGTGTTTTCGGGTTTGAACAGTCCCCCGCCCATCAGGCGAACCAGGAATATGTCAGCGGTCAGGAAATGCCAGTCATATGCATTTACGGACGCCGCATGAATTTTTATCAAGACTTCATTGTCTTTAGGCGTAGGTTTTTCTACCTCTTTGAGTTGAAGAACATCCGGTGAT
>JBGOXG010000137.1:0-6284 GCA_041479025.1 Anaerolineae bacterium | reverse complement strand
CTTGCTCTCGCTCTTCTCTTCATGACCGATGCGTTCGCTCTTTTGCGCAAGCCACGAGGAGTAATTGCCCTTCCACGGGATGCCGTAGCCGCGGTCCAGTTCGAGGATCCAGCCGGCGACATTATCGAGGAAGTAGCGGTCGTGCGTGACGGCGATGACGGTGCCTTTGTAATCGCGCAGGTGATGTTCGAGCCACGCCACGGATTCGGCGTCGAGGTGGTTGGTGGGTTCGTCGAGCAGGAGGATGTCGGGTTCGGTGAGCAGGAGCCGGGTGAGCGCGACGCGTCTCCTTTCACCACCAGACAGAATCCTGATGGGCGTATCCGCAGGCGGGCAGCGCAGCGCGTCCATGGCGACCTCGAGATGGCTGTCGAGATTCCAGGCGTCGTGCTTGTCGAGTTGCTCCTGCAGTTTTGCCTGCTCGGCGACGAGCGCGTCAAAGTCCGCATCGGGTTCGGCAAAAGAAGCGTTGACTTCGTCGTAGCGGGCGAGCATATCCACAATGGGCCGCACGGCTTCGCGGATCACTTCGATGACGGTCTTGCTCTCGTCGAGTCCGGGCTCCTGCTCGAGCATGCCGACGGTGTAGCCCTTGGACATGGCTATCTCGCCGACGTAGTCCTTGTCCACGCCTGCCATGATGCGCAGCAGGGTGGACTTGCCCGCGCCGTTCAGACCGAGCACGCCGATTTTGGCGCCGTAATAGAAGCCGAGCGAGATGTCGCGCAGGACTTGTTTGTTGGGCGGGTGGATGCGCCCAACCTTGTTCATGGAGTAGATGACCTGTGTATCGGATGGCATAGTGGGATGATTTTACCTTATGTTTTTTTAATTTACCACGAAGGGCACGAAGAACGCGACACTTGCACCACACACACTTGCCCCGAATTCAAGCGTGGGGAGTGCAGGTGAAGTTTAAGGGGGATGGGGATTATTGGGATTGTGCTATACTCTGAACAGAGAAAACAGGAGAAATTCATGAGTCAAATTTACAAGTTACCTCTTGTTCTGGAACCACAGCCCGAAGGCGGATATGTTGTTACCTGTCCGTTATTGCCTGAATTAATCACAGAGGGCGAGAACGTGCAGGTTGCCCTGCAAAATGCGAATGACGCGTTAGCGGCGATTGTGGAAGCGTTGAAAGAGCTAAAGCGTCCGCTTCCACCCGCGTTGCAAGCAACAAAGGAGAATACTCCGCTTTGGGTGGAGACCGTTTTAGCCGTATGAAATACCGCGAGGCCTCGAAGAAACTCAAGTCCCTTGGCTGTGAAGAACTGCCGCGGCGTGGAGTAGGGTCACACCGCGTTTGGCATAACCTAAAAAATGGGAAAATTGCTCCGCTACCCGATTGGGGCGCAAAGGATTTGAAACTCGGCACATTGCGGGCGGTCATTCGTCAGTTGGGGTTGGATTGGGAGGAGTTTTTAAATGCGAAATAAGCAATGAAAGTCACTTACGATCAGGCAGCCGATACCCTGACCATTATTTTCGCTGAGACTCCCGTCGCTGACGTGTGCCCCGAAGGGGTAAAGTGGTGAGGATAAGCCTGGCGTGATCTTGGATTACGACACGAAAGGTAATCTTGTCTCGCTCGAAATCATGGACGCATCACGGCGGGTCAATGTGCCGAGTAAAATTGAATATCATGTCTCGCCTGTGGCGGGATAAAGAAATAAAGAGCTCCGAGACATTCTCGGAGTTCTATTTTTAACGCCCGACCTTGTTCATGGAGTAGATGACCTGGGTATCGGATGGCATAGTGGGGTGATTTTACCTTATGTTTTTTGATTCATCACGAAGAGGTACGAAGGTTTTTTTAACCGCGAGGGGCGCTAAGAGCGCGAAGAATTAAAGTGAATGGAGAATGGTTAATAGTGCTTGGAAAATTTTTATCCCCGATTTTGTTTGAATATGGTTTAATGAGTAAGGAGATTCTTCAAATGGAAACTCACGTGACTACAAAAGGTCAAATCGTCATTCCTGCGGCATTGCGACGGAAATATGGAATTAAAGAAGGTACAAGAATCATCGTCTCTGATAATGGGAATTCAATCATCTTGAAGCCAATAACCGAGCAATATCTTAAAAAGCTACAAGGTTCTTTAAAGGGCAAGGGTGGATTGAAATTTCTTATTGACGAGCGTCGCAGAGATTAACTGGTAGAAACAGTTTATGGATATAGACCTGCAAGTTCGATTGGCGGCATTTAACTGGCTTTCGGAACAGGTCGATTCGCATGGGGATGTATTGCCAAGGAAACTACTTGAACAAGGTTTTGAGTTTCAAGGTCAGCGAATTCCGCTTGTTGCTCCGCAAGGTATTTTCAAACCCCAAATTCTTGATTTGCCAATTTCAATAACTACAGCCCCAAAGGGTCCTTATGACGATTATTTCGGGAAAGATAACTTTCTCATTTACCGTTATCGCGGCACTGACCCAAATCACCGCGACAATGTGGGGCTACGAAAAGTTTTTGAATTAAAACGTCCGCTGGTTTATTTTCATGGAATCGAACCTGGGAATTATCTTGCTACTTGGCCTGTTTACATTATCGGGGATGACCAAAGCAATCTTACGTTCAAAGTCGCTGTAGATGATGCCCTCCCTGCCTTTGATTATTCTGAAACAAGCATTTCACGTCAAATTGCAGAAGTATCCGATGCAAGACACGCGTATTTGACTGCCACTGTAAAAGTCAGACTATATCAGCGTGCTTTTAGAGAAAAAGTACTTGATGCTTACATGTCACAATGCTCTTTTTGCCGTTTGAAACATCGGGAATTGCTCGATGCTGCCCATATCATTCCAGACAATTTCCCCGAAGGCGAACCAATAATAACCAATGGAATTGCTCTCTGTAAATTACACCACTCCGCGTATGATAGTTTCATCTTGGGCGTAACACCTGATTACATTGTTCAAGTCCGCGAAGATGTTTTGGAAGAGGAAGATGGTCCAGTTCTGCAGCATGGATTGAAAGGATTGCATAAAACGAAATTGATATTGCCAACGTCTCGAAATCAATGGCCGAGTCGAGATGCGTTAGAGTGGCGATATAGTCGGTTTACGAGAGGTGCATAAACAAAAAACCGAAGTCCTTAGCAAGAAAGGATGAAATTGCAATGGTAAATAAACCCCAATTTAAATGCCCTGTATGTGGAAAACCCTTATCTCAAAACGAATACTATACGGCTTTAGGGTTATGGAAGGAAAAGCAAGAGCATATAAAACACCTTGAAGCTGAACAAAGAAAATTGCGTGAACAAGCCAAAAAGAATCAAGAAAAAGTTAATGCGGAGCGAAAAAGACTGCGAGAAAAAGAAAAAGCCTTTAAAGCCGAGCAGGTCAAATTGCGTGCGCAGACAAAAAAGACTCTCGCAGAACAAGCTCGTAAAGCCCAACGATTAATTGAGAAAGAACGAACGTTGACAGAAAAGAAATTAAAAGAACAACATATACAACTTGAAAAGTCTTTACAAAAGGGCATGCAAGAAAAGATAAACACTGGTATCGAAAAAGGAGTTGAACAACAAAAAGCACAATTAAGAAAACAAGAAGCGGAACTTCGAAAGACCAACAACAAAATGGCTCAGCTCAAGAAAAGCCTTGATCTATCAACTGAAAAGTTTCAGCGAGCTAACACTGAAATTGCGAATGTTTTTGTCAATCGAAAACGAGCCCACTTTAACATTGAAAACGGACCCACTTGGGGGTTGTGCGATTAGATTTAATATTGAATTCGAGCCCATTTTAACTTTGAAAACGAGCCCACCAGCATCATGGTTCCGTCATGCGCTGGCGAAAGCGATAAGATTCGCCCACCAGTTCAACGATGTGGGCATGATGGGTCAAGCGATCCAGCAATGCGGCGGTGAGACGTTCTTCGCCGAAGACCTGCACCCAATCGGCGAATTTGAGATTGGTGGTGATGATCAACGCCAGGCGTTCGTAAAGCTCGGAGCAGAAAGTGAACAGTACCTGAGCACCGGTTTGGGAGAAAGGGATAAAACCGAGTTCGTCGAGGACAACCAGGTCCATCTTGAGGGTGGCAGCGATGACGCGATGTAGGCGGTGTTCATCCTGTGCCTGGAGCAGTTCGTTCACCAGACCGGCGGCGGTCCAGAAGCGCACCCTGTGTCCCTCGCGGCAGGCTGCTAAAGCCAGTCCAGTAGCAAGGTGCGTTTTTCCCAGTCCTGGATTACCCATAAAGATCAGCGACTCGTGCTTGTGGATATACTCGCCACGGGACAGGTCGAGGAGGTGCGCTTTGTTGAGACTGGGGAGAGCAGAGAAATCGAAATCGGCCAGTTCTTTCATCACCGGGAACCGGGCCGTTTTGATGCGCATCTGGAGCCGGTTTTGTTCACGTTGATTCACTTCCGTTTCAGCCAGCGCCAGCAGGAAGCGGACATGATCCTGGTTGTTGCGGGCTGCATCGGTGGCCAGGGGGGCATAATTCTTCACGAACGTGGGCAGCCTCAATTGGCGCAGGTAGGTGTCTAACAAGCTGTTGCGTCCCATGGCTCACCTCGCACTCAACAACTGGTTGTATTGTTCCAGATGCAAGGGCTGGTTGCCAACCCCGGCGAATTCTGGAAAGGAGACCATGCTCAAGGGGTCTGGAAGAGATTTTTCTCCCAGCAGCTGCCGAAGACACAACTGAACGCCATCCAGATGAGCCGCCCCCAATTCCAGTGCCTGGCGCACAGCCAGTGCCACGCTTTCCCCTGGGTAGTCATTATGCAGCTTCAGGACTGCCACAAAATCCCGCACCCCACGTCCATCTGGATTGCGGGCCTGCATGGCCGCCAACAGGCGTTCGTAATCTGTAGACCAGGTTTTGCGCCATTGGCGCAGCGGCAGGGCATGTTCGAAGGCTCCAGGACGCTGTTCCAGAAGCCCCAAATAGTGCAAAGGGTCCAAAACATCCTGTTCCCGGCCGAAACCGCGCTTGTGGATCGCCACGATCCGTTCCAGGCTGAGGACCTCCACCCGGAAGGAATACGCACGCAGCACCAGCTGTCTGCCCACATACTCGGTGGGAACCGAATATCGGTTGGTATCGAACACGACCTGGCTGTATGGGTTCACCTTCACCACGTGGGTGCTGCAGGCCTTATAATCGGTCGCTCCAAGGGGCAGGAACGAAGCTTTCTCTGCTTGCCATAATGCCTCTACCGTTGGCTCCTGCCCGCGTATTCGCCGGTGCAGGTTTTCTTTGCAGGCCTGCCATAGGTTTTTGTTCAACTCATCAAAGCTGGCTGCTTGAGGAATGGGCGCAAAGAAATTGCGCTGGGCATAACCAACATCATTCTCAACGCCGCCTTTCTCGTGCCCCTGCGCCGGAGTGCAGTAATGGCTTTCGAACAGGTAGTAGCTGCGGAACGCCTTGAAGGATGCTTGCTCCTGGCGGTTGTGTCCCTCCAGTATCCGGAACACCGCTGTCTTGAGATTATCATAGGTGATCCGACGCGGAACACCTCCGAAGAAATGGAATGCCTGAATATGTCCTTCGAAGAAGGCTTCTTGTTTCTGGAATGGAAAGACCATCACAAAGCGCGCCTTGGAATAATTCAGCCGCAGGATGAATGCCTGAACAACCTGGCGCTCACCAGCGATCTCTACCACCACCTCGCCCCAGTCCACCTGTGCGTCCTGTCCCGGATCAAATTCAAGCGGCAGATAGGCCGCAGGCTGTTTCCGCTTTCTGCGTTGTTGGCTGACATAGTTGTGTACGCTCCCCTCACTACCCACATATCCAACGGCTTGCAGAAGCTGATAGATCTTGTGCCCCGTATAGCGCTGCTTACGCGGCATTTTATTGCTATCGTCCAGAAGCTCGTTGATCTTCAGTTTGTAAGGTTCAAGCACAGGCGCTTCTCTGCGTCGCGACAACTGATATCGCTGCGGTTCAGCCTGGGCGATCGCCTTTCGGATCACCGCCCTCCCATGCCCCATCCGTCTGCCGATCTCACGGATGCTCTCTCCTTCCAGAAAATATGCTCTGCGAATGGCTTCATAGTCGTCCACTGTTTTCATCTCCTTGTTCGCCTCCAGTCTTATATTACCGGAGGTCGGCTACAGTGGGCTCGTTTTCGATGTTAATTTTCAGCCTGGGTGGGCTCGTTTTATTTTACAAAATACAATTACTACGCGTGGAATAGTATCGGGAAGTGGTTATACTCGACCAGCTGTTCGGAAAGCAATTCATAATAAGGTCGACCTCTATGACATTCGCGATTGGCAAGCACCAATGAAGCTTGGGAAAATAACACTGTCGGAAG
>JBGOXG010000152.1:0-5499 GCA_041479025.1 Anaerolineae bacterium | reverse complement strand
TGCGACGGGAGAGAACGTCATCATGGTAGGTGAGGATGTAGCTCAAGGCCAGGTGATCCTCTCGAAGGGCGTCCGGATTCGGCCGGCTGAGATCGGCGGCCTAATGGCTTTTGGGATTTTGAATCTGCGCGTAGCCAAAAAAGTGAGGGTTGGAATAATCTCTAGCGGTGACGAAGTGGTGCCTCCATTCGCCGAAACCCAATTAGGGCAGGTACGGGATATTAATTCCTATACCTTGGCTGCGCTTATAAAATCTTCAGGTGGGGATCCAATCTTGTACGGTATTGTTCCTGACCGTTTCGATGAATTAAAAATGGTAGCAGAACACGTACTCGGCGAATGCGATGTTGTGATAATAACCGCGGGTTCTTCTGCCAGTACCCGTGATATGACTGCGAGGGTCATTGACCAGCTTGGCACACCCGGTGTGCTGGTACATGGAATAAACACCCGACCGGGAAAGCCAACAATTTTAGGAATATGTAACGGTAAAGCTGTGATTGGCTTACCGGGTAATCCGGTTAGCGCACTCGTTAATGGGATTCTTTTTGTAGTTCCACTGATTGAAAAATTATTGGGGCAGCAGCCCGGTAAACCCCGTCCAATGGTTCCAGCATATCTGACTGTAAATTTAGCTTCTCAGGCTGGACGTGAAGATTGGCAGCCTGTCAAGCTTATCCCCGGAGAGGTAGGCTGGCTGGCGGAACCCATATTTGGTAAAAGTAATTTGATATTCACACTCGCCTCTGCAGATGGTCTGGTTTGTATTCACCCCGACTCTACAGGACTTAGTGCGGGCGAGCTGGTGGATGTATTCTTAATTTAATAATCCAAGATTTTCATACAAACGATCGATAAATGCCGATAATTATCGGTCGTTTGTATTTTCCTTTGATGCTTGCTCATTCTTGTTTCGCGTATACTGCGTTATGCCATGATTTTGATATTTCATTATTGTCCCAGCATGATAAAAAAAGGGTGCCATGTCAGTCTACTTGCAAGATATCCCATTGGTTGAAGCAAAAGCGCGAATGGAAACCGCTCTCCGGGATGCTGGTCTGTGGCGTGTACTAGGGGTTGAGTCGATTCCCCTTGACGAAAATGCCTTGGGTCGTGTACTGGCGGAACCAGTGTGGGCACGAGTATCATCTCCTCACTATCATGCATCAGCGATGGATGGATTTGCGGTGCGCGCGGATGACACCCATGGCGCTCAACCATCAGCGCCGATTGTTCTCAATGTGGGGTCAGCCACCCTTTATCTGGATACAGGCGATCCTCTGCCTGATGGATTTAACGCTGTGATTCCAATTGAGAATATAGAAGCGCTAGACTCCGAGGGTGAGTTAACTAAAGAAATTCGAACGCCAGACACGATCCGGATTCGGGCAGCAGTGACGCCCTGGTCGCACATTCGACCCCTTGGTGAGGATTATGTTGCAACCCAGCTTGTTTTACCAGCCGGTCAGGTTCTTCGTGCGGTGGATTTGGGTGCAATTGCGGCTTCAGGCCATACAACCTTGAAGGTGACACGGAAACCCAAGGTGGCCATACTGCCGACAGGTTCAGAACTCGTCCCCATCGGTTCTGATTTGAAAAGCGGCGATATCCTTGAGTACAATTCGCTGGTAATTGCCGCACAAGTAAAGACGATGGGCGCGGAAGCGAAAAGATTTTCCATCACACCGGATAATTTTGATCAAATTAGTCAGCGTGTACGTGAAGCTGCAGGTGAATTTGATCTTATCTTACTCAATGCTGGTTCGTCTGCAGGGTCGGAGGATTTTTCTTCGCAAGTTGTTAAAAGCCTCGGGCAGCTGCTCGTCCACGGTGTGGCGGTGAGACCGGGTCATCCGGTAATTTTGGGAATGATATTCCGGCCTCCATCACAAGTCATTGGCCAGAGCGAAGCCATTCCAATAATTGGTGTTCCAGGTTATCCAGTTTCAGCAGCTCTTACGGTGGATATTTTTGCTGAACCCATTATTGCTCGTTGGCTGGGCCGGCATTCGAATGAGTTGCCCACCGAAACAGCATATCTTACCCGAAAGGTTGTCTCTCCTGCGGGCGACGACGACTATGTACGTGTGGTAGTTGGGAGAGTGGATGGAAGATTATTAGCAGCTCCCTTGCCGCGCGGAGCGGGAGTGATTTCGTCGTTAGTGCGTGCGGATGGGATCATTGTTCTACCACGTGGACAACAAGGGGCAGAAGCTGGCGAATCCGTAAAGGTGCATTTGTATCGATCCAAAAGTGATATTGAAAAAACGATCTTTTGTATCGGTTCACATGATATGACACTTGACCTGCTTTCCCAGCACCTTGCTGAGTATGACCGGCGGTTTGTTTCCGCTAATGTAGGCTCTCAGGGCGGTTTGATCGCCCTGAAGCGCAGGGAAGCTCATGTTGCGGGTTCTCATTTGCTTGACCCCGATACCGGCGAGTACAATCTGAGCTATATTCAGCAATACCTTCCGGGAAAGCCCATAAGAGTTCTAGCCCTGGTTAGACGCGAACAGGGACTACTCGTTCGGAAAGGAAATCCTCGGAAGATAACTTGCCTTGATGACCTCGCCAGAAGAGATGTTAGAATAATTAATCGACAACGAGGATCAGGGACGCGAGTCCTACTAGACTATCACTTGAAATTAAGGGGACTTGCCGCAGATTCCATTCGCGGTTATGATGAAGAGGAGTACACTCACCTCGGCGTTGCGGCCGCTATTGCCTCCAATCGTGCTGATACAGGTCTTGGGATTGCTGCTGCCGCCATTGCTTTGGATTTGGATTTTATTCCGCTATTCTCTGAACGCTACGACCTAATCATTCCGCGAGAATATATCGACGACGAATTACTCCACCCACTTTTCCATGTGATTGAGAATTTCCGGTTTAAAAATGCCGTATCTGCCTTACCTGGATATGATGTAAGCGAAATGGGAAAGATAATCGCTGATATTGAACCCGGACAAATAACCTAACAATTTATTGAGGCAAGCCCTTTCTTTAATATTAAAATTTTCGGAAATTTCGCCCTCGCTGGGCTAACTTATTCAAGGAGCGATAAATGGCTTATGCGCTGGTAGTCGACGACAATCGGCAAATGGCTGATGCATTGGTTCAGATGCTTGGGATTTTAGGTCTTAAGGCGAAAGCGGCATATGGTTCAGGTCCAGGCATGGTTGTGCTTGGCGCAGAGACTCCCGATATTGTTTTTCTTGATATAAACATGCCAGGTGTTACCGGTCATGAAGTATTAATGTTCCTGCGAAGGGAACCGAGGTTATTAAACACCCCGGTCGTCATTGTTACATCGGACGACCAGCCAGAGACAAAAGAAAAGGCATTAAAGCAGGGTGCTTCTGCAGTATTGTATAAACCCGCGGAATTTGACGTCGTTGAACAGGCACTGGCAGAGTTCGGTTTGATTTAATTCCCCACTGTTCTCCGTGCAGGGAGTGCGCATTATTATTGAAATCATATGTGGCATTCCCTGCATTTTGTATGTAAAAAATATAATTTAAAATATCAATTTGAAGAAAAGAGCGATTTATGACAATATCCAAAGGGGTTTCAGCACCCAGATTTTCGCTTCCAGATGAAACTGGCGCAATTCGGAATTTATCAGATTATCGGGGTAATAAGGTAATCTTGTATTTTTACCCAAAAGATGATACTCCCGGATGCACGACTGAGGCATGCAACTTTCGGGATGATTACTCTTCTTACGTGGAAGCGGATGTCATTATTCTGGGCGTCAGCCCTGATTCTACAAAATCACATAAAAAATTTAAAGAAAAAATCCAATTGCCTTTCCCTCTTTTGGCTGACGAACAACATACCGTGTGCGAATCCTATGGTGTATGGGGCAAGAAAAGTTTTATGGGCAAGGAGTACTTAGGTGTCTTGCGGACTACCTTTGTAATAGACGAGAATGGGATAATTGCCGATGTTTTCGAAAACGTCAAACCCGCTCAGCATTCGGCTGAAATCCTTGCCTCGCTAAAGTAATCACGCAAGCTTCTCTGAAAATCCTGATTATTGGCCGTTCACCCCATGGAAAAGAAAATCCGAACAATCCGTTGGATCACTTTTTTGGCTCTGTTGGCTACTGCGGCAGCCTATTTATTTCCTCAAATAGAATGGAAACCGACGATTGTCATTGGAGGAATAATTCTTGTCCTTATCGCCGCCGCTTTACTTACCTGGGCATTGGAAACTTGGCTGCGATTTCTTCTAAGTCAGACAGTTAACAATACGAATTCAAGTGAATCCCTCTCCCGCTTGAAGGAGAACCCTGAAGTCGGGGTTGTGTTAGATGCCAGCCGCGACTTGCTCTCAGCTCAATCAATCCAGGAAGTGGTGGAAATATTAATTCAGGCTGGTATTTCTTTATTCGGAGCAAAAGGTGCATCATTTATCAGCTTTAATGAGTGGGGTAGTTCTTTACCCTCAATAACGCGCGGCAACGTGCCACTGGTTGAAATGCAACAATGGGCAAGCCGTCTTATAAATCCTGCCACCAGGCAGGCGTGTCGTAGTTGCGCGAGTCGTGAAGCCGATATGGAGTGTGTCTTGTTTCGCGATGTGAATAGTACTCTGATTAGGATCATCTGTCAGCCAATTCGCGACAATGTCCATGAGATAGGTATCATCAGTTTCTTTTTCGATTCTCCAAAGACTATTAGGATTTCGCAGCGAAAGCTTCTTAATGATTTGGCGGATAGCGCATCAATAACGTTGATCTCCATCCGCCGGCGCGATCAAGAAATCGTAGCTCTCAGACACCTACAATCATCCCCTGCGAAGCAAGAATTAACTGATCTATTAATTGGTCTTGTTTTAAGCCTCGAGCAAGCGATGGAAGTGAAATCTGCATTATTATGGATCCCGGAAGGAATACAGATTGGGTTGGTTACCCCGACACTGATCTCACCTCCTAATGAATCGCAGTCGTATAAGCGGTTTGTTCCTGACGAAATTTTCTTTCAGGGCATCTGGCAGACTGCACTAGTCGCACGACAAATCTTTTCTCTTGAGCATGTTGCGACTGAGCCAAATGGCATGAGGATTGTTTTCTTGGTAATTCCACTCGTCTGGCAATCCGAGCGACCTATTGGGCTGCTACTCCTTATAAGTGATGAACCGTTGCGACTAAATAGTCTGCAAATGATGATGCTTCAGACCATCGCTGGAGAAGCGTCTTTGTTGATACAAAATTCACGTCTTTTAGTGCAGATGGAATATAGGGCTGTTGTGGACGAACGCACTCGGCTTGCTCGTGAGATCCACGACGGATTGGCGCAGACTTTGGCTTTCTTAAAGATACAATCTGCCCAGATGCAAAATTATTTACATATGGGTAAATTGGACAAACTTGAGGAAATCTTATCTGCCAATGCTCAAACTCTGTCCGGGGCTTACGAGGATGCTCGTCAGGCGATTGACAATTTGCGCTCCGTACCAGGAGTCAACACACAGGATTGGCTGCTTCAGCTC
>JBGOXG010000212.1:0-3821 GCA_041479025.1 Anaerolineae bacterium | reverse complement strand
TGGGCCACACGCTTGAATATCTCACGATATTCCTCGTATGTGGGATCAACAATTTCAATTTTATGGCGCAAGCGGCGCAGGAAAGCTTCATCCACCAGGTCACGCGGAGGCAGGTTGGTAGAGAAGACGATCAGCACATCAAATGGTAACTCGATTTTACGACCGGTATGCAGGGTAAGAAAGTCAACGCGGTTTTCAAGCGGTACGATCCAACGGTTGAGCAGGTCACGCGGGCGGACTTGCTGTCGGCCGAAGTCGTCAATCAATAAAATACCACCATTGGCTTTGACCTGGAAGGGAGCTTCATAAAACTTATGAACATCATCAAAGACAAGGTCAAGGCCTGCCAGAGTGAGCTCGCCACCCACGACGATGAAGGGGCGCCGGATGTGCACCCAGCGCGGGTCGCGCCTTTGACCGGCGCGCAGCGAACCTGTACCTGAAGCCGTGGCATCATCATCCGGCGCGCGTTGATGGTTTACGGAATCATAGAGCTTGACGACCTGCCCATCCATATAAAGAGAATAAGGGATGAACATGTCCTGTGTCAGGATCAGATTGCCAAAAGCACGAGCAACACTGGTCTTACCGTTGCCGGGAGGTCCGTACAGAAAGATGGAAGTACCTGAGTTGAGGGCTGGACCCAGCTTCTGAAAGGTTACTTCGGTGAGCACCAATTGAGAAAGAATCTGTCGCATTGTCCGGCTGGTGATCACTATACGTTGGCGGCTCTGCCTGCGGATCGATTCTGTGTAAGCTTCGATCGGTACAGGAGCGGGGCCTGCATACTGGCTGCGTTCCAAGGCTTCACGCGCGCGATCGATGCCCGCACCGGTAATTGCATACTGGTATGACCCCTCCCCCAACCCCATGGAGGATGATTTCACCTCGACTGATTTTTCACGTTTTAGCGACTCCAAAACCTGGTCTATCACCCCTGCGAAGGGAAGGGCGATCTCTTCAGCGACTTTAAAACCCGATAAATAACCCTGAAAATAAAGAATTTTCAGCGCAAGATCCTGCACCCAAAGAAAAGAAAGCCCAGTGTCCTCCAGCCTGGTGATGGGAGGCGGGAGAAAACTCGCGGAAACTGTATGTTGTTGAGACTGCACAGATTTACCGACAATGGGTGTATTCATTCAGCGGCTCCTTCGTCAAATTCAAACGCCAGTTAGATTATAGCATGTGGCAGAAAAGTGAAGGTATGCGAAATCTACAGCCAGTTTACAATTTAGAAGGGCGTGTAGGGTGAAAAACGGTCAATTTCAGGTGGAAAATGTCCAAAAGGAATTGAGAAAGCACAGTAAGAGTAGTTTACGAAATCAAACAATACCCTTTATAATCAAGTCCATGAAAATTTCAGTGATTATACCTGCCTACAACGAAAAGAATACCATCCAAGAAATCGTCAAGAGGGTGCAGGCGATGAAAATGGCTGATGAGATCCTCGTTGTGGACGATGGTTCCTCGGACGGGACACGAGGTTTGCTCTCTGAAATGGATGGAAAAGACAATGTGCGTGTCATCCTGCATGAGAAGAACCAGGGCAAGGGTGCAGCAGTCCGAACCGGCATTTCCGCAGCGACAGGAGATGTGCTGGTCATCCAGGATGCCGATCTCGAATATGATCCGCGTGAATACCCGAATCTACTGAAACCCATTGAAGAGGGAGTCGCAGATGTGGTCTACGGCTCGCGTTTTTTAGGCGCACCTCATCGCACCATCCTGTTCTGGAACATGGTCGCGAACAAATTACTTACATTGATGACCAATATTCTGTACAACAATATTTTGACAGATATGGAAACCGGATATAAGGTGTTCAAGCGGGAAGTCGTGGTGGATATGAAACTGCACGCCAGGCGCTTTGATTTCGAACCGGAATTCACGGCAAAAATCCTCAAGAAGAAGGTCCGAGTTTATGAAGTACCGATCACGTTCAACCCGCGCGATTATAGCGAAGGCAAGAAAATTAAGCTGCGGGATGCCTTCCAAGCAGTGTGGACACTGATGAAGTACAGGTTTGTGGATTGAATAAATCGGAATAAACCGAGCCGGAAGTACCTCATCTGGCTCGATCTATTTATTATTAATCGGGAGTTCCCGCCGCTTTCACATCCCGCAGGTTCAATTGCAGATACGTCCGCCCGTTGAACTCATTCGTCTCAAAGGTGTACATAACGTCCACTTTCTTCTCAAGGGGCAGATCAGGCCGGAGATGGCCGAGGCGGAATCCAATGGCATCGAAGAATACTTTCCCATCGCTGACCGTCAGCTTAAGGTGCCTGCCATCCGCGCCCACCGTACGTGATGTTTTCACCTGCACACCGCGCGAGACGAATACCGCGTCTGGATTGCCATACCCTGTCGGCTGGAGTTCATTCAGATATTTTAGTAACTCGGGTTTGAGTGCTGCGAGCGGGACTTCACCATCCGCAGACAATGTTGGGCGAAGCTCCTTCCCGCCCAGTTCTTTTTTCGCTATAGCCTTTAACCGATCCCTCAGCTCCGGCAGGTTTTCATTGGCCACCGTGAAACCCGCCGCCGCCGCATGCCCCCCGTGACGTATCAATAAACCCGCACATTGATCTAATGCCTGTGTGATATGAAATTCCGGGATGGAGCGGCACGAACAGCGGGTGGTCTCTTCGTTTTGCTGACCAACGACAGCAGGACGATAATAAGTCTCAGCCAGGCGGGAAGCCGCCAGACCCACCACCCCGGCATTGAAATCCGGGTGCACGGCAAATAACAGGTCAGCGTGAGAATCCTCCGCCAAAACAATCGCCTCAGCCTGCTCCTGGATCTGGCGGGTCAATACCTGCCGGTCGCGGTTGTTCTGATCCAACTGGAGTGCCAGCTGACCGGCTCGCATGACATCCCTTGTCGTAAGCAATTCAAAGGCTGCCAGGGCTGATTCCAACCGCCCGGCGGCATTGAGGCGCGGTCCAAGGACAAATCCAATGTTGGTGGCGCTCGTGCTGGATATGTTCAGTTCAGCCACATTGGCGAGCGAAAACAAACCCTGCCGGTTCGTGGCCTGGATGCGCTGCAGACCTCTGCGAACCAGCGAACGGTTCTCTCCAGTCAAGGGAGCCAGGTCAGCGACAGTGCCCAATGCAACCAGATCCAGCAGTTGGGATTTATCGAAATCGGACTGGCGGGCTTCGATCAAAGCCTCTGCAATTTTATAGGCAACCCCAACCCCGGCCAGTTCCTTGTCTGGATACTGGTCGCCAGGTTGTTTCGGGTCGATGACTGCAAAAGCCGGGGGCAGGTCGTTCGCCGGTTGATGATGATCGGTGATGATCAGGTCAAGACCCAACTCACGGGCAAAAGCGCCTTCAACGGGCGAGCGGATGCCACAATCCACGCTGATGACCAGTTTCACCCCCTCATCATAAAGAGTTTTCAATGCCTCATTGTTAAGCCCATAACCTTCATCAAAGCGATTGGGGATGTATTCACGGGCATCGCCCCCCAACGCGCGAAGTGTTTCAACCAGCAAGGCTGTTGCCGTGACGCCGTCCACGTCGTAATCGCCATAAATCGCAATCGACTCAGCGTGATCGAGCGCATAACAGATGCGCTCCACGGCAGAGGTCATGCCCATCATCTGCCAGGGCGATGCATCAAAGGGTGGTTCAGCCCGCAGGTAATGGTGAGCATCCTCATCAGTGGCATACCCTCGGTTAAAAAGCACGTGCCGAATAATCGGGGGAAATTTCTGAAGCTCCTCATCCGCCGAAGGGGTGATTGGAGGGGCAACCAGCCAGTGTTTACTTTGCATGAGAGGCATTCTTTTCTTATAGAGTAATCGG
>JBGOXG010000048.1:0-13851 GCA_041479025.1 Anaerolineae bacterium | reverse complement strand
GTAGGTTTCTCCGGAGGGAGGCTCGAATGAGATACTTAAACGTTGTGTTCGTAATTCTGATGGCGATATTGCTGTCAGCCTGTGAGTTTGCTGTGGCAGATACGGGCGCCGTGGCCAAATCAGACCTGTCGAGGGATATCTCTCTCGTGATTCCCGCGGCCGATGCGCAAACCCTTTTGGATGGCAACAACGCCTTCGCTTTTGATTTTTACCGCCAGGTGCATGGGGATGGCGGCAACCTGATCTATTCCCCCTACAGCATTTCATTGGCAACGGCGATGTTGTACGGCGGCGCCGGCGGGGAGACCGCCTCCCAGATTGCCAGCACCCTCCATTTCACTTTACCGCCGGACCAATTCCACCCGGCATTGAATGCCCTTTCGCTTGATCTCGCCCAACGCCCGGACGAATCCAAAAAGGTCGATCGCAAGAACCCCATGCAGCTCTACATCGCCAATGCGGTCTGGGGTCAGCAGGATTACCCGTTTGAGAAAGCGTATCTTGACCTGCTGGCGGTCAATTATGGTGCCGGTGTGCGCTTGTTGGATTTCGCCGTAGCGCCCGATTCCGCGCGGCAGCAGATCAACGACTGGGTCGACCGCGAAACGAAGGGAAAGATCAAGGATGTCATGCCGCCCGGCTCCGTGGATCCGTCCACGCGCATGGTTCTGGCGAACGCGGTTTACTTCAAGGCTGCCTGGCAGGAAGCGTTCGTTAAAAAGCTGACCCGCGATGCGCCTTTTACCTTATTGGACGGCACACAGATTCGGGTCCCCACCATGCAGACCGATGGAGGCATCCCTGTCCGGCTCGGCGCTGGCGAGGGGTACCAAGCGGTGGCGCTGCCTTATAAAGGCGAGCTAGCAGAGATGGTGATCATCCTTCCTGACCAGGGCAGGTTTGAATCGGTCGAGAGCACTCTGGATGCCGCGAAGTTTGCAGCCATCCTGGATGAATTGGAATCCAGCGATTTGACTCTTCACATGCCAAAATTTGAATTCACCGTTGATTTCGACCTGAAGCCGGTTTTGTCAGAGATGGGGATGCCATTGGCTTTTGACGATACAAAGGCGGATTTCAGCAGCATCACGAAGTCGGAGCGGTTATACGTGCAGCAGGCATTGCACAAAGCGTATGTCCTGGTCAACGAAGAGGGCACGGAAGCCGCGGCAGCCACCATTTTTAGCATTGCGCCCACATCCCTCCAGATGCCGCAGGAGCTGCGCATTGACCGGCCGTTCATTTTCATTATCCGTGATGTGCCCACCGGGACGATCCTGTTCGTGGGGCGGGTGTTGAATCCATTGGATAAGTAAGTATTTTCTTTTTATGGAAACAGGTATTCAACATGGGACCTTTTTCGCAAAGAGCCTCTTGATGATAGTATCAATTTATGATACTATCACGCTGTGGATAGCAAACACCGCAAAACGCTGGAAGCTATTTTCGAAAAGCCTGAACGTGCAAATATAGCCTGGCGGGATATTGAAACCCTCTTTGTCGCTTTGGGCGCTGAAATCACAGAAGGCAATGGATCACGCGTGCGGGTCGCTTTGAAAGGTGTTCGCGCTGTGTTTCACCGTCCACATCCGCGCAAAGAAACAAACAAGGGAGCAGTCAAATCTGTTCGCAGGTTTCTCGAAGCAGCAGGAGAAAAGCCATGATGGAATATAAAGGTTATATTGGTAAAGTTGAAATTGACGATGAAGCGGGCATTTTATACGGGGAAGTTATTAATGTCCGTGATGTCATTACTTTTGAAGGCACCGCCGTTGATGAAATTCAAGAGGCGTTTCATGAATCAGTTGATGACTATCTTGAGTTTTGCGCTCAACGAGGCGAATCGCCTGAAAAGCCATTCTCGGGAAAATTTGTTGTTCGCTTGCCCACTGAGTTGCACCGCAAAGCCTATATTCAGGCAAAATTGGAAGACAAAAGTCTGAATAGTTGGGTCGCAGAAATTTTACAAACAGCACTTCAAGACCAGTGAGGTCTTCCTGCTTCTTGTATTAAAAACTGAACTTTTACTTGCCTGGAGTTGGGCTGAAAGCAAGATTTTGGTTCAGATATTTTCGCAGTACTCTGTAAGCTCAAAGAGCCAGTCGTAGAACCACGCTTCGCTTGAGGACGACGATCCCGATGCAACAAAGACCGCCTCGCATTTTTGGAGGGACTCAAAATAGGATTCGTCTATCCGGGTCACGGAGAGCCTTTCGCCATGGAGCTGCTGATGAAAGGATCACGGTAGGGGGAGTATTTTCTTCAAATTCTAAACATTTTTTAACACCTGATCGGTTCCATTAAGCTCGGTATACCCAACAACCGCATGCAGCCGACTCGCGCTGCGCACTCCGGGTTGAGCGGTACTTTCGTCAGACCGCGCCAGTTTTTCAGGCGCGGTCTGTTGTGTTTTGTATCATAATGATTATGTTGTCTTGCGAATCCGCCGATATTGCTTTATTTTCGTTTCTTCAACCAATCCAACAACTTCTTCGTTGACCAGCAATTGATGACATCATCCTTCGTCAGCCACGCGCGCCTTGCTGTTGCAACGCCATAAAACAAATTATCGAAATCCTCTTCGGAATGTGAGTCCGTGTTGATGCTGATGGGGATGCCTAATTCTTTTGCACGGCGGGCGTACATATCATCCAAATCCAAACGCGAAGGATGTGCGTTGATCTCCAACGCTACACCCGTCTCTGCCGCGGCTTGCAGGATGGTTTCCATATCCAGGTCCGCGCCTTCGCGGTCCGGGATCAATCGTCCAGTTGGGTGACCGATGATGTCCACGTGCGGGTTGCGGATCGCGTTGATGACTCGTTGCGTCACTTTTTCGCGCGGCTGTCGCAGTGACGTGTGCATGGATGCAAGCACCAGATCAAGGCTTCCTAAAAATTCATCGGGGTAATCGAGCGTGCCATCAGCTTTGATCTCTACTTCCGACGCATGCAAAACCAAAATCTCATCGCCAAGTTGCTTTTGGATTTTCCTGATCTCGGCGGCTTGCTTCTTGTGATCTTCCATTTTCAATCCGCCCGTGACGCCGAGACTCGCGGAGTGGTCGGTGAATGCGATCACTTTGATTCCACGCTTCGCCGCGCCGCGCGCCATCTCCAGCATGGACAATTTTCCGTCGCTCCACGTCGAATGGACTTGCAAGTCCGCTTTGATGTCTTTGACTTGAATTAACTTTGGCAGCTTATTTGCTTTTGCCGCCTGCACCTCGCCTCGGTCTTCGCGCAGTTCGGGTGGTACCCACGGCAGGCCCAGGGTTTTGTACACTTCTTCTTCGGTCGCGCAAAAGATTTCGCCCTTCCCTTTTACCTTTGCAAACGAATGTTCCGATAACGATAGACCTTTTGCCAATGCGATCTGTCGCAATTGCACGTTGTGGTCTTTCGAGCCAGTCGCATATTGCAGAGCCGTCCCAAACTTCTCGGGCGGATGCACCCACACTTGCGCGCGCACGCCATCCGTAAATTCAATGGATGATTTCGTTTCACCTTTTCCCAACACACGACTCACGCCGGGAAGATTGATAAACGCATCCATCACAGCGGATGAATCTTTTGCGGCGACGAGGATATCCAGGTCACCGACTGTCGAGCGCATCCTCCTTAGACTTCCGGCTGGTTCTGCTGCGACGACTCCCTTTACTCCTTTGAGGGTCTTGATGATCTCCTGTGCAAGCGGATAAGCCCGCCCCAATGGGATTCTCCCTGAGCGGCGGGATAAAGATGCAATGCCTTCAAGGATCGCAGTCTCGGACTTGGCGCCCATGCCGGGGAGTGAACGAAGCTTCCCTTCTTTCGCGGCAGTTTCGAGGTCCGCAAGAGCCGTGATGTTCAGCGTCTTCCAGATCATTGCGATCTTCTTCGGTCCAAGCGTAGGGACAGCCAGCCATGCGGCAAGTTCCTCAGGCACTTCCTTTTTGAGATCCTCAAGAAATTGGAGTTTACCCGTCCTGAGCAGTTCATCGATCTTTTCTGCAATGGCTTTGCCCACGCCGGGGATCTCGCGCAGTTTGCCCTCTTTCCAGTAGTCGCTGGCCTCGCGCGGAAGCGACATCAAACTTTCGGACGCCTTGCGATAGGCAAGGATGACGTAAATGACCTCACCTTTGATCTCGCACAAATTGGCAATGAGGGTGAATGTATCGGCAAGTTGACGGTTGTTCAGCATAACAATAATCCTTTTGTTCAGATTATAAGCTCAAAATAATTTAGCACCTCGGTTGTATCGGAAGATCAAACTATGACCGCCTGACAACCGCCTGCAGCCTACTCGCGCTGCTTGCTTCAGGTTGATCGGTACTCGCTGGGCGCCTTCGTTTACGCCGTGGTTTATTCCAGGGACGGCATCAGTGAATTGGATATTGACGACATAGTTCCCGACCTGATCTTTAGTGTTGTGGGCGTCGTACCGATGGTCATTGCTGCATTATTGACCTATTGGACCATGCGAGAGAATCCTGCAAAGGCATAAGATACAACCAAAGGTGGAATTTTAGTCCCGCCCTTGGTTGTAATGACATAGCAGTAACATCTTCTCAGTTTTCTTTGATGTCCCATCTGGCTATTCGAAGGCTGAGGGGGAATTCGCCCACCTACATACGGACTGAGTCACACCACCTTCTCAAATAAAACCCGCATTCCATCATCTACACGGATGATATTGGTATTCCAATGCCGCAGATCTTGTTGGTTCAACAAAATCCATAATAGCAGTAGAGGTTGAAAGCCTGTGAGCGCTTCCTTGTATTGATCAATTCTTATAAAGTGAGACCCTAAAGACATTGGATGTCTTTAGGGTCTCTTCAAATATATTTAGCGGTTAGCGTGGAACAGGGATTGCTGCAGTGTAAATATCCAATTTATGCAGGATTCCATCAGGATTGTCGCGAGTGCTGTTGGAGTTATCTGCCCATGCCGGATGGGCTACGCCTCCAAAGAACGATAAGCCGGTGTAATCTCCGTAATCAATCCCGTTGCCGGAAACATGCGAGTTTGATGTCCCTGCGCTGATTTGGAAATTCGATGTGAAGGATGCACCGCCATCCTTGCTAAATGCGCCCCAGAATTGCGCGTCATCATTGGGGATTCCATTAGTGTCACCGGCTCCGCCGGAACCAAGATCAGCCCTTGAGTCGAACCAAACGACAACGAGGTTTCCCGTTGTGGGATCCAATGAGATCTTCGGATTGAATTGACTGTTCGATGTTTGATCATTGTTCACGCGCACACCATTGCTCCATGTCGCCCCGTTATCATCAGAGTGTGCCACAAAGATATCTGTGTTGTCGCTTTCGTTTTTAATTTCCCGGGTATATACCAGATACACTCGTCCATTGTGCGGGCCGCCGCTTCGATCCCAGGCCAAACCTGGTTCAGCGTCGACTGAGCGATCTGGCTGTGGCGGAATAAAATCATAACCGCCAACATGGGTATGGACAACGAAGACTCGATCCCCGAAACTTGCCGGACCAAGGCCATCGGGGTCGACATTAACGAAAAGTTTGCCACCACCTTGTCCGCTCTCAGTAAGTGTACATACTTGCATAATTTGTCCCGCGGGACCGATGCTGATATCGCCGTAGGTACAGTTGTTAGTCCCCGGAACAATCTCCGCTACTGAAAATGCGCCTACCTGACCAAAACCAGTGACCGGCGCGCCGGTAGCGAACATCGGTCCGCCTGCGTTGAATACCAGCCAAACTTGGCCTTTGCCGGCAATAATCGTCGGCTGATCAACAAAGCGGAACAATCCGTGACGCTCATTGCCTGCAGGGTTAGCGAGGCTGGCAGGTTTGTCAATCTTGGCAATGACGGAAAACGTAAGCCCGCCATCCGTGCTGAGCGCTACTGGAACCGTATTCTCCACATTGTACAAGTACGTCATGAACAGGTTTCCGTACTCATCGAAAGACAGGCTTGGGTCGCAGCAGGTATCACCGAGCACATCGTTCTCGCCAACGATTCTGCGGTTCCATGTCTTACCACCATCGAAAGACACTCCGAGGAACATTCCATTTACGCCCTCGGCGATATTGGTAAATATGACGATGTTTTTTGGGTTGGTGGGGTTGACTGTGACTGCCTCTTCGGACTCGTTGCCAATGCGTTGGCTGACATTCACATTGGGCGGCGCAGGGCTCGCTGCTGTTCCAGCGCTGGCGATTCCGCCAGGGAATACGATCAGTAAAGAGAAGATCGCGATCATGCTTGCAACAAGTAGTATACGCTTCATATCATCCTCCAGGAATGGGAAGAGGACGATTACCACCTCGTTGGTATGATTTTGCATGAATCGTCCGCTTCCAAACAATAAAGTAACAATTCGAGTCATCCAACATATAAAGGTTTTCGATGACTCATCGACATGTTGAATTTATTATATCACTTGAAGAATTCACCGGCTTGCTTCATTCCAAACGAGCCAGCACGGACCTTGACTGCGATAAGCCACGTGTGCCTGCCTGTCCTGGACGTTGGACAGTCCAGGGCGGCACAGTGCAGGTAGGGCGGCTCGGCATTTGCCGTATCATGAATTATTCACAGACCGCGCCAGTTTTTCTGGCGCGGTTTGCATTGTTTGTGTCATAATTATTATGTCAGTATGCAAATCTGCCCACGCTAGGCAGGGGATACACCGCAAAGAGCGCAGGGTAGGCAAAAGGTAAGCCACAAAGATACAGGCTGAGTAAGAGTATAAATACCAGTTAGGCACAGGGCGTAGTGCCTCACATCATACGCCGAGAGCATATAAGGAGAAATTGTTATCATGAATGATCCACGTGTCGAGAACCTTGCCAAGATCTTGGTGCATTACTCTACAAAGGTAAAAGAGAACGATAAGGTAATGATTCGGGGATTCCCACTCGAACCGATTGCGACCCCTTTGATTGCAGAAATTTTTCGTGAAGTCCTCAAAGCTGGCGGACATCCACATGTCGCAATTGACCTGGAGGATATTCGTTACATATTCCTCACCGAAGCATCTGAACATCAATTAATACAACCAAATTTTGTATCAAAGAAAGTGGCCGAGGAGTTTGATGTAGATATCAGAATCGGCTGTGATTCCAATACTCACAGTTTGACAGGTGTAAAGCCTGAGGCATGGGGCTTGCTAGCTCGTGCAAATACAGATATTAATGACACGTGGTTTCGAAGGACTGCCTCTGGGGAGTTGCGCTGGGTTGTATCCAGGTTTCCAACTCATGCCTATGCTCAAGATGCTAACATGAGCTTGATCGAGTTTGGTGACTTTTTCTATCACTGTACCTTTGCTGATTTAGAAGACCCACTTTCACAATGGGAGCAAATGCAGGCAAACCAAGAAAGACTTGTCAAGTGGCTTGAGGGGAAGCAACATGTCCGCATATTAGGAAAAAGTATTGATCTTGAAATGTCGATTGAGGGCAGAAAGTTTATCAGTTGTCATGGTCGCGGCAATGTTCCTGATGGAGAGATTTTCACAGGACCCGTTGAAGACTCTGTGAACGGAAAGGTTAGATTTTCATTCCCTTGTATTTGGTCTGGTGTTGAGGTGGATGGAGTTGAGCTTGTTTTTGAAAAGGGAAAGGTTGTCAAGGCCAGTGCCGAGAAGAATGAGGAATTCTTGCTGGCGACGCTAAAGACAGATGAAGGCGCGCAACGTCTTGGCGAATTCGGAATAGGTACTAACGATCAGATAAAGCGATTCACCAGGAACATGCTCTTTGACGAAAAGATCGGCGGCACTATCCATCTTGCTCTTGGAAATGGCTATTCGGTGAGTGGCTCCGAGAATAAGAGCGCCATTCATTGGGATATGCTCTGCGATATGCGAGAAGGTGGTCAGATACTCGTTGATAGAGAATTGTTTTATGACTCAGGTGTGTTCAAGAATTGAGCATTCTGATGTCATTACGCCATAGTTGCGCCTAACACCAGCTCAGCGGATAGCGACTCAACTTTTCCTTTCGTCAGACCGCGCCTGTATAACAGGCGCGGTCTGTTCTATTTTTTAATCTCCCCACACCCTTGCGGTATACTTGTAAATAAGACAATTTTAGACGTATTATCTTATAGAAGCTGTCTTCGCTTATTTTAGGTTCAATATGAAAAAAGATCCACATGTCGTTATCGTTGGTGCCGGGTTTGGGGGATTGGAAGCCGCGAAGCGTCTATCCAAAGCGCCCGTCCAAATCACACTGATTGACAAACACAACTACCACTTATTCCAACCTCTTTTATATCAAGTAGCGATTGCCGGTCTTGTTCCGTCCCAAATTGCCTATCCCGTGCGGACCATATTCCGCCGTCAGGCAAACCTGGAGTTCCGGCTGGGCGAAGTGACGCATATCAATTTCGAAGCGCAGTTCATCCAACTGGATGGTTCTGTCATTGCCTACGATTGCTTGATCTTGGCGGTGGGTGGCCAGACGGATTTCTTTGGAATGAATTCTCTCTGGGAGCACAGTTTTCAACTGAAGGATGTTGAAAGCGCAATCAACACCCGCAACCATCTATTGAAGATGTTCGAATTGGCAAGTCGGGAAGTGGATGCTCAAAAACGGCGCGAGCTGCTTACCTTTACCGTGGTGGGCGGCGGCCCGACCGGTGTTGAAACCGCCGGGGCGCTGGCGGAATTAATCCACCTGGTAATGGTGAAGGATTATCCGTCCTTGGATCTGAATGAGGTCCATGTGATCCTCCTGGAAGCCGCCGATCACTTGATGGAGAGTTTTCCGGAAAAATTACGAAAAACCACATATGATCTTTTGCGTAAAAAGAACGTTGAGATTTTTTTGAACACGAAGGTGGTGAATTTCGATGGAAGGAAAATCACACTTGGCAATGGTGGTCCTATTGATACCCGGACCATGATTTGGACCGCAGGCGTACGTGCGGAAAAATTGACAGAAACTCTTGCGGCAGAAAAAGGACGGGGAGGACGGATTATCGTCCAACCGACTTTACAGCTTCCTGACCATCCCCAGGTCTATGTAATTGGCGATGCGGCTTACCTGGGAGATGAAAATGGAAAACCCTTACCTATGCTGGCAACAGTCGCCCAACAACAGGCACGACACGCTGCCGAGAATATCATCCGGGGGTTGGGCGACCGTGTCCCGGAGCCGTTCACTTACAAGGACCCTGGTCTGCTGGCAACCATAGGCCGCAATGCGGCAGTAGCCCGTTTATGGGGCATTTCGTTCAGTGGATGGCCAGCCTGGTTGATCTGGGTTGGGTTACATGTTTATCGTTTGATCGGATTCCGCAACAGGCTGGTGGTGATACTCAATTGGGCTTGGGATTACTTCTTCTATGAAAGCCAGGTACGTCTGATTACGAAAGAGTAAATTGACCCAATTTACTCTTTCGGGGGCGGCAGCCTGCTGGCCGCCACCGGCCGAAAACAGTAGCTCGCTGGGCGCGGACCTTGACCCCCTCCCCAGCCTCCCCCAAATCCGCATGGGATGGTTTCGTTATTTGTAAGTACCTTTTCTTGTGGATTTGGGGGAGGTGTCCAACGGACGGAGGGGGTCCAGGCACGGTCTGTCCTGTTTGTGTCATAATCATTGGACCGTCTTGCCAATCTATATCGCTGGGCGCGGGCCTTGAGACCTACGGTCAAGACTCGGCGAGGTTGAAGGCCCTGGCTGAGCGGGGGAACTAATTATCTGATTATCGCGTTGCAGCTCCAAGCCAGACATTCGCCGCTTGTGGGTTTTCCTGCCTTGGAATGAGTGAAATAGCATCAGCTGGACATGCCGCTCTACATACTCCACACCCGAAACACCGGGTGGGGTCAATGTAGACTTTGCGAAGAGCAGATGAGTAAAACTGCGACCCGAATTGACATTGACTCATACAGGACTTGCACCCATTGCACAATTCCCAATCCACCTGGCAGACGTACTCCGCTCGAAAGAAATGAGGAGCACCTCGCATCTCGATGTATCCCTTGTAAGCGCCACAGTCACGGTCACAGTTGCATATCCCGACGACATAAGGGGTTGTACCTGTCCAAATGCTATGCATCAGCCCTTCTGTATCATATTTACGGATGATCCGCTTAGCCTCTTCTTTATCAAGCACCTCCAGTGACGATGAGGCATCAGGAAACCTGCCCATGATATTCCACTTGTCCAACCCGAATCCGAAACAGTAACGTTTATCTGTCTTTCCCGTCGTGAGGAAGCGGCATCCACAGGGCATTCTTGTGATCGAATCTACCATGTCGATCACTCTTTCGACATCCTCGATGGGGATGATCTGACCAAAATGCTCAACCTTCCGGTGTTCCACGATCTCATCCTCACTGGGCTGAGCCAAAGAGGATTCGGTCAAAGGTGGAGCCTCTTGTGATTCCTCTTGCGCTGCGACGATTCCGGTGATAGCCGGCATGATAAAGCTTTCCCAGAATTGATTATTCCACTCAAAACGCGTTG
Source organism: Anaerolineae bacterium (assembly GCA_041479025.1). Lineage (GTDB taxonomy): Bacteria > Chloroflexota > Anaerolineae > Anaerolineales > Villigracilaceae > JBGPQJ01. The sequence goes on along the minus strand of JBGOXG010000048.1, from coordinate 3,410 downwards.
AGGCTCCAACAATGCCTCGTTGGGTGGAAGAAAGCTCTTCATGAAGTAATTCATCAGCGTAGTTTTTCATTTGGAGGTACCATATCTTTCCTTCGCCGTGTTCAGCACAGAATTCGCACATTTTGCTCTCCTTTCAATTTTCCTATTTTGTAATGAGGATTGGATAAGGTTTCAAATCGATCAGCCGCGAAATCTATTGTTGGTCGACTCACAATAGGTCGCCGATTAGCAAGCTTAAACGTCTGTTGGGTGAGTAATCGCAAACAGAATGGTGCGCTTTCATGAACATATAGCAAAAAGCGAAACCAATTGCGGAAGGTTTCGCTTTTTTGATTACCAAGACCTTGTCTCAAAAGGCAAAGATCGATGATTAAGTCTTGGAATGTAGTTCCGGTTGTTGTGTAGACAATCATTTATGTAAATGCATTGTAGCATGACCGAATTGCATATTCAAGCATTATAGCAATGATAACCAGGGTGTTCTTAAAGTCGCAGGAACAGGTCTAGGGCCTCGACCGGATCGGCGCTGAAGTAACGTCTGGCAGTAGGAATGGTACGGTATTTCTTCTTCGATAGAAGGATACCCAGGATCAGATTATTGAGGCAAGCCATCGCCTGACCTGCCTTTCCTTTGGTCATACGAGTGTAGTCTTCTCTCAAGGTGACGTCTCGGCGGTAATGTAAGCCATTCTCGATGCCCCAGTAGGAGCGGGTCTTGTTGAGTAGTGAGAGGGGAGCAATTTCTTCCCGCGTCAGGCTCGTAAAACCATATTCGATCTGTTGTTGGATTTCACCCGTTTTTAGGGAAACGAAGCGGCGTTCCAGTTTGAAGACCTGCTCCAGGTAAGGCCAATCCAAAAAATCCTTGAGTTGGCTGCTCACAGTGATGGTTCACGTTTCAAGTCGCCCGTGACCCTTATTGGTTAGCTTGGCAGTCTCAAAATCTTTGGGCGGGAAACTCATTCCAGGGATAGGTTGCACATCGGGTTCAAACCAGAGCCGGATATTTTCTTCCAGCTGGGGTTGGTTCCCTTTTGCCAACCAGATGTACTCGCCTCCGGACTCCACAATTTGAATGGAAACCTGCCTTTGGGTGTGCATCGCGTCTCCCATGACCACTTTTTCCCGTAAATCAATGCTTTTCAGCACTTTCGGTGCGGCCGGGATCTCACTGCCTCGGCCTTCAATGGCTACTTCCATCAGCACGATCCCTTCGCTAGGCAGATAAGCTGCCAATAGGTAGGTCCCATTTTGATGGTCATCCAGTGTCCCACGCAGCACTTTACCATCGATGGCCACCAGGACTTGCTTGCCAAAGAATCTTTTCCTGCTCAAGTATTCGCTGCTCACTCGCTCAAGTTCTTCCACATTCACGACGTCTGCCAGAATGCGGCGATAGGTGCTGTGGTGGGGCATTTTCTTCCGCTCAAGCTTGAGCAGATCCACCAACAACCCGGTCCGATGTTTGGCCCATTCCGCAATTCCACTCGGAGGGTTTTCGCCGCACGTCTTTGCCAGCATGATGATCGCCAGGATCAATGCCAGCGAATACCTCAGACCTCTGCATTTGCGTTTGTCACTCAAGGTTTGAAAACGAGCAAATAAGCTCCCAACATCCATTACTAGCCCTGCTTGTGTGTTAGACTCCATTTCGACCTTCCTTGGTTTTCTTTTGTGTTTCGCCACCAAAAGCTTAACCGAAGAAGGTCACTTTTTACAACTCATAAAACGACTTTAAGAACACCGTGCAATGATAACGAGAGCGATTGCTTCATTAGGGCATGTTGACTGATAGCAGACTTTGGAGTCATCCCCCAGTTTTTGACCGCAAAGGTCTCCCCCCTACTTCTTCTCCCCCGCTCTTTCCACTATCTTTCTCAGCTTCGCCTGTACATCCTCCGGCAACGGCTCGGGCTGGTGCTCGGCGAGCAGCATCTCGACGCGCGTCGAGGCGCGCTCCAGCAATGTCTGTCCACCCTTTTTCTCCCAATCCGTGTAGGTCCCGCGCTCGAACAGGTCGGGGTACCAGGTCTGTTTGAAGTGCTGCCGGGTGTGTTTGGAGTTGAGGTACATGCCGCCCGGTCCCACCCGCTCGATCTCGTCCAGCGCCAGCGTCAGGTCCGCGACTTCGACCTCGCGGAAGAAGCCCTTGATCCAGTCCACCATTTGCTCGCAGATGACCAGCTGCGTCAACGAGTAGGTCAGCCCCGATTCGAGATAGCCCAGATCGTGGATGAGGTTGCCGCCCAGGAAGACGTCCGCCAGTAAGGTCAGGGCGGCCTCGGCGGCGGCCTGCTGGTCCACCACCTTTGAATCCGTCCCGCCCGCCAGCGAAAGCGTCGGCAGCCCGTAACGCTGCGACACCGACCGGATGAAGCCGCGCTCCGGGTAGGCGTACGGCGAGACCATTGTGCGCATGTCCAGCGCCGCCGGGTCCATGGCGGACATGATGTACGGCGACCCTTCCCGCTTCAATTGCGCCAGCACGAGTCCCAGCAGCGCCCCGGCGGTATCCAGCGCGACCGCGCCGGCCAGCGTCATCGGGCTGGTGACGCCTGCATTGGAGCCGGGGATGTACAGCGCGGGCAGTCCCTTGCCTGAGAGATACAGCAGCTTGCGCAGGCTCTCCGCGTTGTGCACCGCTCCCGACACCACATTGATGTAGCAGGTCAGGAGGGGTTTCTCGCGCAGGGGTTCCGCCCCGCCCACTACGGCTTCCGCCATCTCGACGGCGTTCACCAATCCCTGCGACTCATAGGACACATACAGGATGGGCTTGGTCGTGTTCGACAGCATGGCTTCCATCTGGTACGTGTCCGCCAGTGTCGCGTCCACATCGGAGGGCAGCACCATGGACATGACGAAATCAATGTCCGGCAGGGCGTCGCACAGTCGGCTGCCCTCGACGACATCCTGCAGGACCGGCTTGCGCCGTTCATTGGTGCGGTGGTCGATGATCGTCAGGCAGTCCGAGCCGGGGCCGAAAAAGCAGCGGTTGCTTTCCAGCGGCATGGCCGGTTCGCCGTGCCGGTTGTGGAGCGTGACCTTCTTGGGCGCGCTGGCGAGCGCGCTTTCCACCATTTGATGAGGGACGCGCACCAGATTCCCATCGACCTGCGCGCCGCCTTTTTTCAGGAGGTCGAGCGCCTCCGGCAGGTCCACGCGCACACCGATGCGCCCCAGGATCTCCAGACAGGCGGCGTGGATTTTTTCGAACTGTTCATCGGAGAGCCGCGTCAGGTGCGCGCCGCCCATCCCGTGTGTGTCCAGGCTTTTCCAGGTCATTTGTTTTTTTCCCTTACTCGTTGAGGATGCGCGCGTCGTCGTCCGCCCAGTGGACCTTGACGTTGTCGCCCCGCGCGAACTCGCGCCAGTCCGCGCCGGAGCCGTTCTGGATGCGCGCCACCATG
>JBGOXG010000271.1:0-2714 GCA_041479025.1 Anaerolineae bacterium | reverse complement strand
GAGGAAGCAGTAAGTCAGCAAATCTCCAGACAGTAAGATAGCGTAGTAGGGGGGAAGAAAGATGGGCGTTGAGTACGACTATTTAGTTCGTTCATTTGGCTTATCTGGCAAAGTAGCGGTCATCACCGGCGGGGGGGGTGTCCTGGCCGGGGTAATGAGCCGGGCGCTGGGCCGTGTGGGGGTAAAAGTGGCGGTCCTTGACCTGATCCTAAAAGCGGCTCAGAAAGTGGCGGATGAGGTTGTGTCTGCCGGTGCCGAGGCCATCGCTGTGAAATGTGACGTGCTGAACAGAGCCAGCGTGGAAGCCGCTTGCAGAACAGTGCTGGAGCGGTTCGGTCGGGTGGACATTCTCATTAACGGGGCAGGTGGCAACAAAAAGGAGGCGACTACCGGCTCGGACGTTTCCTTCTTTGATTTGCCATTAGATGCGGTCCAATCGGTGTTCGACCTAAACTTTATCGGCACCCTGTTGCCCAGCCAGGTCTTCGGCCGGATCCTCGCTAACCGGGGCGAGGGGGTGATTCTCAATATTTCCTCCATGAATGCCTTTCGGCCCCTGACTAAAATCCCCGCCTACTCAGCGGCCAAGGCAGCGGTCAGCAATTTCACCCAGTGGCTGGCAGTGCACATGTCGCAGGAGTATTCGAATAAGATCCGGGTCAACGCCATCGCCCCTGGTTTTTTCCTGACCGAACAGAATCGCTTTCTCCTGACCGACGAGACAAATGGCGAACTTACTCCAAGAGGGAAGACCATCATTGACCACACTCCTATGGGTCGCTTAGGGGATCCTGAAGATCTGATCAGCACCATGTTGTGGCTCCTCTCGCCTGGTGCAGCCTTTGTGCATGGCGTGGTAGTCCCGGTGGATGGCGGGTTTTCAGCCTTCAGTGGGGTGTGAGTCACACTCTCCTCTGCTCTTGATCAACATTCATCGCTCTCTGATGCGAAACAGAGAACTTATCAGATAACCTTTGGCCAAGAAGTAGAAGCCGAATTGATTGATAGAAAGTAGGCCTCTATGTAAGATTACCACAGATCCGACATCCGGGATCTCTCGAGAGTTTTAGCGTGATGATCCCCTCTGATTCCCACATCTTACCCCAACGGATCCCTTGTTCTTCCGAGATCTTTTTGAAGTGCTTGCTCAGAAAAAGAGTGAAGAATCGAATGTCTTGAATGTAGGGATAAAGGGAGCCAAAATAAAAGTTATTTGATATCTCTTTTGTCCTAAGGTATTTTACGATCTCTGCTATTGAAAAGGCTCCCAGAGCGGCAATGGGAAGGATATTGACCGTGAAGACCGTAGATTCTAATGAACTTAGCATCTCCACCTTCTGAAACCTTCCAAGCAAACACTGAAGGCATGGGGTTCGGGGAGGGGAGAGGAGGGCTGTATAAAAGCAGTTTGAGACGACACCGGCGAGGAGGTAAGGAATGCAATTTTTTACAGCAAATTGATTGACAATAAACCGTGAAACCCATTTGTCGAATGTGTCGATGATGATGTGTGTTTCCGGGTCAATAGCCCTGCGAATCGTCGTTTCATCAATTTTGATCTTTTTGGCAATCACCTTCACATGGGGATTAAGCCTCCGAGCATAGATCTCTAGCGACTCCGCCTTGCCCATTCCGATGTGGTCCACATTATGGATAAATTGACGGTTCAAGTTGGATAACTCGACCGTATCCTGATCAATGGCCACGATCTTACCAACCCCCATAAGGAGTAAGTTATTAATGATCGACGAGGCAGCCCCCCCGATCCCCATAGCTTCGGGGTCAGGCTTGGGATATTGGGATTTAGTATCATCCATAAAAAAGTTGGCCCTGCCCCGAAGCGTAGCGCCAAGGGCATAAGGAATTACATTAGGATCGAAGCTCAAAGTTCCCGCCTATGCTGGAGCTGCGGCGGGCAGGCAAAAATCAAAGCAAGATAGAGGACTTGGGGTCAGGCATAACTAATTAAATAATGGTTCTAAGAGGAAAAAATCGGCGAATCATACTTAAAAAAGTTTACCCAAATTTCCCTGGCGAAACCTTCCGCGTCCTCAAAGAAAAAGAAGGATACGTCCAGATCCAAGAAGAATCAAGCGGAGCATGATAGAGAGGTTAGAAGAGTAGCTAACGAGTATTTAAAGAAGGGGTATAAGTTTTGGCTGACCTTCAAGACTGGGAACAACCTGACACAATTAAAGGGGTAAGACCAGGCCTGAGCGTGAAGAAAAAAGGACATGAGACTTTGATTGAGGTTGAGACTCCGGAATCAGAAGAGAGCAAGAGGGATGAGAAGCAGGAAAAGGAAGGAAATATCCGATAGATTAAATTTTTTGAAAGCTTACTTTTCGGGTTTGATCATTTGTGGAGGATATAAGGGAATTCTATAATAGGCATGCCATATCTTCTTCGCGTGGGATCGTGAGCACAGATGGAATTTTGTCAGGATATTTCTGTTTAGCAATTAATTCAACTTCCACTTCTGTATTGCCTATTGCAACCAGTTGTTCATTTACCACAGCAATGGCCTTGCCTGGATACTTTGTAACAAGTTCACTGAAATGATCAACAATCCAGAGATCATCTTTATCCATAGCTTTCCCCAAATTTGTTAAATATTTAAATCCAATTAAATCTTAAAAAATATATTAAAAGTCAATTAAAACTCTGTAGAATTTGGAACGGGTTCCAATTTCATATTCTGAGAAATATCTCAT
>JBGOXG010000176.1:0-4876 GCA_041479025.1 Anaerolineae bacterium | reverse complement strand
CGATCTCCTGCTCGACGTAGCCCAGAATCTCACAGCCCTTCTTGTTGATCAGGATGACTTTTTGGTCAGCGGCCAAGACGAGGAACATCACGCCAGCGATATCCAGATACTGTTGCGCTCGACCTTTCTCTTTCTGCAGCGCTTCCTCGGCCTGCTTGCGCTCGGTGATGTCGCGCACAACGCCTTGCGTTCCCACAACCTTGCCGCCATCCTGTCTAGCGCTGGCTTTGACCTCGACAACCGCCTGCGTTCCATCGGGACGCACGAGCTCGATAGTTATCGCCAATTGGGGCTGCTCGCCCTCAACGACCTGTTTGAAGTACCTGGCAACCTCATTTAACTTGGATGGCGCAATGAACTCCATAAAGGTTCTGCCCACCAGTTGATCAGGATGTTCGAAGCCATGAATTCGGGCGAGGGCTGGGTTGACAAAGATCAGCGCCCCGCGATCATCGGTGATAAAAATTCCGTCGTTTATCTCCGCGACCAGACCGCGATATTTCGCATCGCTCTCGCGCGAGGCTTCCGCCGCGCGCTTTTGCTCGGTGATGTCGCGCCCGTAGAGGTTCAAGTAACCCGGCTCGGCAACAGGAGTGACGAACATCGAGTAAACCTTCCCGTCGCACGCAATATCAACGATTTTGTTTTCCCTGCTCGCGAGCGCTTGAGCAGCCAGATCACGCCAGAACTGGGGAACAGAACCGCCCACCGCGCATCCCCACATACCCAAGAGTGCACCACTTGCTGCGTTGGCATACATCACGATGCCGTCTCGGCTCAGCCGCAGCACAGGGTCTGGATTTTCGGAGGGGAATTTCGCCAGATTGGCGATTTCCTGCTCCGCGCGCTTGAGCTCAGTGATGTCATGAGCGATTCCCTGAAAACCAATAATATCTTTACCGCTGTAATGAGGGGCTGATAGAATTTCTACGTAATGTATCTTTCCATCTTTCCCACGCACCGCGTATTCTGTTGCCTCCTTCAAACTCTTCCCTTCAAGAATTTTCGTCAGCCTTTTCCTGTGTTGATCCAAATATTGTTCCGGGATAATATCCCAAATGCTCATGGAAAGGAGTTCTTTTTCGCTGAACGCAAGCTCCTTACACATTGCTTTATTGACGGTTAATAAATTACCTGACAATCCAACGATGAAAAAACCGTCTGGACTTTGATTAACCAAGTCATGATATTTCTTCTCATTCTCTTGCAATGCAACTATTAGCTGCCTGTGCTCAGTGATGTCTCGGATATTACATTGGATCACTTTTTCGCCGCCCACCAGGTAGACATTGCTGACGAATTCCACTTGAATCAGCCGCCCGTCTTTTGCTCTAAGCGGCATGTCTTCGTAGCGAATGTATTCATTCTCCTGCAATGCCTCGAAGGCATTCTGGCTGGCTTCAATATCCTTAAACGCGCCGACTTCCCAGAGCTTTTTTTCTATAAGCTCTTCGCGCGAATAGCCCAGCATTTTTATCAAAAATGGGTTGACGTCCTCGATCATTCCCGTCTTGGCATCCAGTATTAAAATCCCATCCTGGGTCGCTTCAAACAGGCGGCGGTAACGAAGCTCTGAATCTTTCAGTGCTGACTCGATTAACGTCTCAACTTTCTTGGCTGTGCGCTTCATGGTGTGCCGGATGCCTTTCTTGTACTACTGTGTGTTGCGCAAAGAAGTGAGCCAAAATTGCTGTGCTTACCTGAATTTTGGTTGTTCAAAGTTCACCTATTTATGCAAGCAGTAATCAGTCAGGCGCCGCGAACGCGCGAATAAACACATTGGTAGTTAATCTTACAACAAACACTCCCCGGCCACATCCATCGGCCGGGGAGTGTTTGTCTCCGCCACTTGGGGGAGATTCGGAGGGTCAGGGAACGATGCGGTTACGCAGCGCAAGTGTTACAGCTTCCGTGCGGCTGGCAACACCTAATTTGGACAGGATGTTACTGACGTGGGATTTGATTGTGGATGGACTTACGGTCAGTCTTCCGGCGATCTGCGTATTGTTCAGCCCCTCGATCATCAGGATTAGAACTTCACGCTCGCGCTCCGTCAGGCCAAGACCGGGCGCTGGCGGCTGGTTGGCAGTCTGAACGAGGGCCTGCGCGGCCTCCGGAGAGAGTGTGGCGCGGCCGGAGTGTGCAGCGCGGATGGACCGGGCAAGTTCATCAGCGGAGACATCTTTGAGCAGATAGCCAATCGCTCCGGCATCCAGCGCGTTCTTGATAAGTTCCCCCTCTTTGAAGCTGGTCAACGCAATGACTTGTACTTGTGGAAACTGCTGGCGGATGCCGCGGGTCGCTGTGGCTCCATCCATCATCGGCAGAACCATATCCATGAGTATCACGTCCGGCAAGACCTCAGCACAGAGTTGGATGGCAGCTTCGCCGCTCTCGGCTTCGCCCGCCAGTTCCAGGTCATCGTAGGCTTTCAAGAAGGTCGCCAATCCTCTGCGCACCATGGTGTGGTCATCAACCAGCATGACGCGAATGGGTTGGGATGTCGTTTCAGTCATAAACCCTCCTGCTCTCTCCAGTGGATGGCAATTTCAGTCCCTTGGCGCGGCTGGCTGGTAACCGTCAGCACGGCTCCCACCACTTCGGCGCGCTCGCGCATCATGCCCAAGCCATAGTGACCGGACGTAGTTCGTTCAGGATCAAAACCCTGGCCATCATCGCGTATGCTCAATTCGATGGCGGCATCTTCGTGCTTTAGAACTATTTCCACCATGCTGGCCCCGGCATGTTTGGCGACATTATTTAGCGCTTCCTGGCATACGCGGTAGATCGCCACCTGCACCTCAGCGGGCAGGACGCCTTGTCCCACCACGGTTACCTTGGCCGGGATATTTGTGCGTCCGGTGTACGCATTTCCTAACAGACGCAGCAGATCGCCCAGGTCGGCATCCGTCAGGGTCGAGGGGCGAAGCTCGGCCAGCAGGGCACGCATTTCGGCCATCGCGCCTCGAGTCAACTTGCGCAAATCCTCGAGTGATTGTCGTGCCAGATCCTGATCCCGGTCCCACAGGCGCGGCAATACTTCGGCAATCAGACCAGCGGAGAAGAGCGATTGGTTGACGGCATCGTGCAGGTTGCGCGCCAGACGCTGTCGTTCTTCCAATACCGCGAGCGCCTGTGCATGTCCATTTAGTTCCGCATTGATCATGGTGATCGCGGCCTGGTTGGCTACACTAAGAGCCAGGTCAGCGTGATGGGGCGTGAAGTAATTCCGCTTCTCGTGCGCCACACCCACACCGCCGATAATGCGGCTTTTCACCGCCAGCGGCACCCACATCCACGACTGCATCCCTTCGAGCAACACAGCAGCCCCCTCGTCTAGAAGCGAACGCAGAAATTGCGCCTGCGGGTTGTCACTCCACACGTCGGCGATACGGATGGGCCGGTGCCCGTTGAACAGCGCGGCCAGGGTTTCAGAGCCCTGCATGTGGATGCGGAAAGGCGAGGATTGCTCCAATTGCGGCGTCCCGCGCATCCCCAGTGTGACCAGCGTAGAGTCTTCCAATCCGAATAGTCCGCCATGTGTGTACTCGATGATCTCTCGCAATTGGTCGAGGATCAAACTCGGCTGGAGTTCAAGTGTGGATGCCAAAGTATGGGAGATGGCGAGCAGAGTCGCCTGTTCGCGCATTCGGGCTTCTATCTGTCCGCTTAGAATTTTTTCTGTTTGGATGCGCTGACTGACATCTCGGATAACACTCAACAGGCACGGCCGACCCCGATAGTTGATCACCGATCTACGTACTTCGACGTGAAACGGTGAGCCATCCCTGCGTATATGGACGACGAGCGATTCGAACTCGCCACCAGGTTCAGCCGTCCGGATATGCTCCCTAAACAAGGCATGGCTTTCAGGAAGCATGAAGACCGTTGGATTCAGTCCTATGAATTCCTGGCGAGTGTAACCATGCATTTCACACGCGGCGGGGTTGGCTTCAACCACTAACTCCATCTCTATATCATAGATAACCAACCCGTCGCTTGCGGCTTCAAAGATGTTCCGGTACTCTTCTTCAGAAGTTAACCGGCTGTCAGGAACTTGACTCATAAAGTTTACCTTTTGCTGAGTTCAATTGCTTGAAGACGGTGGATTTCAGCCAATACATCTTCCGGCTTGGTTTCCATTTCAAGGTCTGCCAGTTCACTGTTCTCATGATCGACGATACCCAGCTTGTCTTGTATGGCGTCCAGCATCTGTAACACGCGTGTCAATTCATGTTCGGTCAGCAGTCCAATATGTAAATCCAGATCGGCGCGACGTTCAGTCTCTTCGCCCAGGCGGTTTTGGCTGATGAGCACAAATGTTGAAAGAAAAATTGCTTCCAGGGATACAACCATGGTCAGGAGTCCATAGGGGAATGGGTCAAAAGCACGCACACCGAACCGTCCGGTGTTAAGCAGAATCCATATCCCAAACCATACGATATGCACATAAGCGAAAATCATCCGTCCCGAAAAGGAGGTGATGCCGTCGGCGATGCGGCCTTGCAGGCTGCGTTCACTCGCGGCCTTTGTACGGAGATGGATGATCGTGCGAATGTTTCGCTCGATCACTTTACTCAGTGCCGGGTTGTCTTTTTCTTGATCTTCGTTTTCTTTCCGATTTAGTTGGCTCTGTTGCATAAGATTAACATCCCTTCGCTTTGCTTTCCAGGAAGGCATCATTCATTCATTATAATCATTTTACTGCGATCGACAACCGTCGTTGCTTCGAGGGTAGTATTCCAATAAACCGTGGAGGTTGAAATAATGAGGGTTCTGGGGCATCTTTGGGTTAGGAGCTGCAACCCTGTTTCCGCAATCTTTGACCATCAAGCTCGTGTTTTGAGCCAGCCCGACGAGAAGAGATTGGTTGATT
>JBGOXG010000174.1:0-4920 GCA_041479025.1 Anaerolineae bacterium | reverse complement strand
TTCAATATTCCGGATGTACTATGCCAGATTTTCATCAATCTCCTCTCCCAAAACGTAACTCAGAGCAGGCTGGACTTGCGCTCGAAGCGCGCGTCGATGAGCTCCGCGAAGCTTTAAGGATTGCAAAACCTGAACAGCGTGCAGAGTTCACCGGGGCGGCCTATTCGCAGATTGGCTCTAGCCGAGGTGAATTTCGATTAACCCTATGGGATACGGAAATACTTGTAACCTATCCACTCCTTGAAGCATATGACCTCCATGATGATTTATTACCTATCCCCGTACAAGCGCTCCTGATGTATTATTTCGCGACAGCAAATGGGACACCCCTGACAGGAAAATGGGTATCGTTTGCAGATTTGCCTGACGGACGAATGTATGCACAAGCTTTTCAAGGTTATAGCGGGGATAAGATTGTCAGAACCTATGGTGTCGACATTAGTGCGTTTCAAAAAGCATGTAAACTCGCTGGTGGTCATAAGATAAAAATGGCGGACGCAGCCTATATTTTTCATGGATTGCCGCGGGTCCCGTTATTATCGACCTACTGGCTGGGCGACGAGGAGTTCCCATCGACGTGCAAAATATTATTTGACTCGGCAGCATGTAATTACCTGCCCATCGATGCTTGCGCGATTCTTGGGAGTATGTTGGTACGGAGAATTGTACGCCCTCGTTAGATTAACATCCAATATAATATTAAATATCTATTGTGAGTGCGGAGACGGTGAAATGAAGCTTGCGATTACAGGAAAAGGCGGTGTTGGAAAAACGACTCTGACCGCGCTCATGGCTCAGGGATATGCTGATGCTGGCAGGCAGGTGCTGGCGGTGGATGCCGACCCTTCCCCGTGCCTGGCGGGTGCGCTTGGATTTCCGGATGAGTTGCGCGCCAAGCTGCATCCAATTTCCGAGATGGACGAATTGATCGAAGAGCGGACGGGTGCCAAACCGGGAACCATCGGTGGATTTTTCTCCCTCAACCCGCGAGTGGATGATATTCCAGAAAGATTTAGCGTCATCCATCGCGGCGTGAAGCTGCTGGAGATGGGGAGCGTCGATATAGGCGGTTCTGGTTGCATTTGCCCGGAGGCTGCCATGCTTAAGACACTTTTTACCCATCTTATGTTTCGCAAGGATGACGTGCTCCTTCTCGACATGTATGCTGGGGTTGAGCATCTAGGGCGTGCCACAGTGGATTTCGTGGATGCCATGCTGATCGTTGTCGAACCGACGCGTCGTTCATTGGGGACAGCCGCCCAGATCAAGAAGCTGGCTTATGATATTGGTTTGACACGGCTATACCTCGTTGGTAACAAAGTAAGGAACGAAGACGAGTCACATTTTCTTAATTCACAAACACCAGGCTTGCCAGTTCTGGGTTTCATGCCTGCTGACTTGGCTGTCCAGGAAGCGGACCGTTTGGGTATACCGGTTTATGACCATGTTCCATCTTTGAGAGTTGCAGCTGGAAAAATGATTGAAGAATTAAATCTTTAGAAACTGCGTGTAGACAATATTACTATCGGGATTTTTCAATCTGGAGTATTTAAAATGATCATTTTCTTTTTTGTTATCCTGGCAATATTGCTCGTCGGCGGAGGAGTTTATTTCTACTTGCGAATGCAGCCTGAAATACAAACCAAACGCAATATCGCTCATCTGGGTCCCGAAGCCCAGGTCTTGACTGAGAATGGGTACACCTTCCGGGATCTGAACAAGAATGGCCGGTTGGATCCTTATGAGGATGCGCGGCGTCCGATCGAAGAGAGAGTCGCAGCCCTGCTTTCCCAGATGTCACTGGAGGAGAAAGCAGGAATGATGTTCCATGCCATGATCGGCATGAACCCGGACGGAACGCTGGTCGAAAAAATGAGTCAAGAAAGCGGCCCGACCAGAACCTCCGAGGTGATCGCGGTGAAGCTGCTTAACCACTTTAACCTTCTTTTTGGCCATACACCACGAGCGATCGCCAAATGGCACAATCGCTTGCAGAAAATGGCAGAACGAACCCGGTTGGGAATCCCGGTCACAATATCGTCCGACCCGCGGCATGCCTTCTCCAACAATCTGGGTGCGAATTTACCCGCCGGACATTTTTCACAATGGCCTGAACCTACTGGTCTGGCAGCGACTCGTGACGAGAAGCTGGTTCAAGAATTTGGCGATATCGCCCGGCAGGAATACGTTGCAGCTGGCATCCGTGTCGCGCTTCACCCTATGGCGGACCTTGCGACGGAGCCCCGCTGGTGCCGTATCAATGGGACATTTGGAGAGGATGCAGCGCTTGTCTCACAAATGGTAAGAGCTTACATCCGTGGATTCCAGGGAGAAGCTGTGGGATGTGAAAGCGTGGCTTGCATGACCAAGCACTTCCCGGGCGGAGGCCCGCAATTGAAGGGTGAAGACGCTCATTTTTCTTATGGCAAGGAACAGGTGTATCCCGGCAATAACTTTGATTATCACTTGAAGCCGTTCGAGGCAGCGTTCGAAACCGGGACATCGCAGATCATGCCTTATTACGGTATGCCGGTGGGTACTGAATTTGAAGAAAAGGGATTTGGATTCAACAAAGCGGTCATCACCGGATTGTTGAGAGAAAAGTACGGCTTTGATGGTATTGTCTGTACCGACTGGTTGCTGCTGAACGGGTTTTCGATGTTCGGCAAGGTGCTGATCGAGCCGAAGGCCTGGGGTGTAGAGGACTTGACCCCGATTGAACGGGCGCGGGTTGCGCTCGAGGCGGGCGTCGACCAGTTCGGAGGTGAGACCTGCCCCGAGTTGATCGTGGAACTTGTAAAGAGCGGCAAAATATCCGAAGAACGGATCAACCAGTCGGTACGGCGTTTGCTCAGGGAGAAATTCCGTCTTGGGTTGTTCGATAACCCTTATCTCGATATTGATGTAGCAGAGAAGACCATAGGTAAAATGGAGTTCAAAGCCAAAGGTGAGCTGGCACAGCGCAAATCGCTCGTGCTGTTAAAAAACGGCATGGAAAAATCAATCCTGCCATTGGCTGGAAAACCTAAAATCTACATTGAAAACATGAACCCTGAAATTGCCAGTCAGTACGGTGAGGTGGTAACGGATCTCGCCGCCGCAGACTTCGCGATTCTACGCTTGAGCGCACCGTTCGAAAACCGTAAGGGTATGCTTGAGAGTATGTTCCATGCCGGTGATTTGGATTTTAAGAGCCCGGAGAAGGAACGGATTCTCGCCATTTTAGACAAAGTACCGACGATTGTGGATTTCTACTTTGAACGCCCGGCGGTAATCCCCGAAATTAACGAAAAATGCGTTGCCCTCCTTGGAAATTTTGGTGCAAACGACGCTGCAGTACTGGATGTGATTTTTGGGCGCTTCACTCCGAATGGAAAATTACCCTTTGAAATCCCATCATCGATGGATGCGGTCAGACGCCAGAAGGAAGACCTGCCTTATGATTCGGAAAATCCCCTTTACCCGTTTGGATATGGGTTGACTTTTGCGAGGTCCGAATGACAACGACTATCGCGCTCGCAGGCAAAGGTGGGGTTGGTAAAACGACTATCGCCGGGATGGTAATCAAGTATCTTGCTCAAAACCAGACAGGTTCCATTCTGGCTATCGATGCTGATCCGTCCAGCAATTTAAACATGGTACTCGGTCTTGACCTCGACTTCACTGTCGGGGAGATCCGCGAAGACATGCTCCAACAGGTCAAATCATCGCTGGTGGAGGGTGGGGCGGCGATGGGGGGATTACCCGGCGGGATCTCTAAACGCGAATATCTGGAGTATCACATTCGGTCCTCTCTCGCTGAGGGGAGCAGGTTTGATTTGATTGCCATGGGTAGAGGTGAGGGGCAGGGCTGCTACTGCGCGGTCAACCATAACCTGCGGGAGGTGGTTGACGGCTTGAGCCGTCACTACGCGTATGTAGTAATCGACAACGAGGCTGGCATGGAACATCTCAGTCGCCGCACCACACGTGATGTTCAGCACCTGCTGATCGTCAGTGACCCCTCCCAGCGCGGGTTGGTAGCTGCCCAACGTATCGCTGATATGAGCCGGGAGCTTGACATCCGGATTGAGAAGTCGTATCTCATTATTAACCGTGTACTGGATGGATTGTCCCCAGAGACGAAGAACTTTACTGAAAAATTGGGAGTCCCGCTGCTCGGAACCATCCCAGCCGATGACGCGCTTTCCGAGTATGATCTTAATGGCAAGCCGCTGGTGGACTTGCCGGAGGAGTCGCCTGTCTATCAGTCTGTGGCGGGGATGTTACGAGCAATCCTTTAGAAATCAACGGGGCGACCATCCGGTCGCCCCGTTGATTTCGACCAAGTGAAAACTAGTTATTCTTTTTTTCTATAAAAATGGGTTTATACAGAACTCTTTCGCGAGAGCCAGCCAAAAGTGGCACGCCGACATCCTGCCACCGTTTAAAATGAGCGGTCTGCCGGTGCGCTTCCAAGGCTTCGGAGCCGTCATACACCTCGTAAAGTAAGAATCGATCGGGGAAATCGGACTGTTGTAGCACGTCAAAACGGAGCACCCCTGGTTCTTTTAGGCTTTCACGCGCATTGGCGCAAGCTTCTACGAGGAAGGTATCCAGGTTATCGGGCTTCACGGTGAGATAAACAATTTGAATGAGCATAGGAATCCTCAGCGGTTTAGTATGCAGCCAGTGATTAAATAAAGAACTGCGCGTAGCCAGTATATGCTATAGCATATACTTTCCAAAACCCAATTTTTTTTAAAAATCATTTATTTATGCAAATTCTTCGCCGCCACAAAGCTTAGACCGGCTCCTGTAAGTGCGCGCGCTGAGTGGTTGCACGCGTCTACTTTGTCCATGAAGTTCCGCTTCAGGTTATCCCAATCGCCGCTGTCGATGACTTCTTTTTTCTCGCGGAAATAATCGAGGATATCGGAG
>JBGOXG010000074.1:0-10607 GCA_041479025.1 Anaerolineae bacterium | reverse complement strand
CATCCCAGGTTGGGTTTAGGTGACACCATCGCACTTTTTACGGGTTTTCTTTATGCGGGTTATTATCTTTTTACGGAATTGGGACGCCGGTCAATTGATGCAGTCTCCTACATCTGGCTGGTTGGTGTAAGCGCCAGTCTGACGTTATTAACGTTAAATTTATTTCTCGGCAATCCATTAACAGGGTATCCAATTGAGACATGGGCGTTATTCTTGGCAACTGCAATTGTTTCACAACTAATCGGTTATCTCGCCAGCTCTTATACTCTGGGGCATTTACCTGCATCCGTTGTCTCAGTCACCATGATAGGTCAACCGGTAATGACTGCCATTATTGCCATCCCACTGCTTGGTGAAATCCCGGGTCGCACCCAGATAATGGGAGGGGGGATTGCATTGATAGGCATATATCTGGTTAATGTATCGCACAATAAAATCCGCAAGAATGGCGCCAATTAAGCAATGAAATTTCTCACCGCCAGGTGTGTGCTCGTGGGACTATTGAAGCTAACACGAATAATCCTTATACCGAATCTGAATTACGTATAAATTATTACATCGCATAAAGAGGAGGACAAAATGTATCTGCAGGAAATACTTGAAATTGCCATTGGCCTGATATTTGTCTGGTTTATTGTCCGAAATGTGGGCATAAAACCTGAAGAGCGAGCTCAGAAAAAAGGATAGAATCTATTTGACCATTTAAAATTTCGCCCAATGAATACCTGGCCACTTCTAGGTTTCGAGTGGCCAGGATTATTTCTTATGATAAATCAATTAATTTGTATGTCGATAATCGTTTTTTGCACCTAACCGTTTATAATTCAGGGTATGACTGACTTGTTTGACCACGCCATGCAGGACCGCATGAAAAAAGAGGCACCACTTGCCGCGCGCATGCGGCCGCGCACTCTGGACGAATTCATTGGGCAGGAGCATATTGTCGGAGAAGGAAAATTACTTCGCCGGGCAATCGAAGCAGATAAACTGTTTTCTTCAATCATCTTATGGGGACCTCCAGGAACAGGCAAGACTACTCTGGCACATGTCATTGCCAACCGCACCAAATCACATTTTGTCACCATTTCCGCAATATTGGCGGGAAAAGCCGATTTAAGAGTAATCATCGAAGAAGCACTTGAGCGGCGGCGGTTATATAACATGCGGACAATCCTTTTCGTGGACGAAGTGCATCGCTGGAATAAAGCCCAACAAGATGCACTCCTGCCCCACGTCGAGAATGGAACTGTCACTTTGATTGGCGCTACCACAGAGAATCCTTACTTCGAAGTCATTAAAGCGTTGATTTCCCGTTCCCGGGTCTTCCAGCTACGCAACCTGACCCGCGAAGAGACCGGACTTCTTGTGGACCGTACCTTGAATGATAGTGAAAGGGGTTATGGAGACCGCAAGATTAAGCTGGATCAAAATGCCCGTGAGCATCTCATTGATGTGGCTGGCGGTGATGCTCGTAATGCGCTTAACGCGCTGGAACTAGCCGTGGAATCAACCCCTCCGGACATGAAGGGAACAATTCACCTCACCCTCGAGGTTGCTCAGGAATCAATCCAGCGCAGGGCAGTCCTCTATGATAAAGATGGGGATTCCCATTATGACACCATCTCAGCTTTTATTAAGTCAGTGAGGGGTTCTGACCCCGACGCTGCTCTTTACTGGCTGGCTAAGATGCTTTATGCAGGCGAAGATCCGCGTTTCATCCTTCGTCGCCTGATCATTTTGGCGGGTGAAGATATTGGTCTCGCCGATCCAATGGGATTAGTCGTCACCGCCTCAGCTATTCAGGCATTCGATTTCATTGGATTGCCGGAAGGAGTTTACCCGATCGTTGAGGCCACTCTCTACCTGGCAACTGCCCCCAAATCCAACAGCGCAGGGGCGTATTTTAAAGCCATGCAGAAAATCGAAGACGAAGGGGTTGTCTCGGTTCCAAAACACCTGCAGGATGGCAATCGAGATGGCGGTCCAACAGGTCAAGGCAAGGATTATGTTTATCCACATGACTTCGAAGGTCATTTTATGCCTCAACAATACCTGCCAAACCGCCTGCTTGGCACCTATTTTTACCAACCGACAGGCGAGGGTTATGAGGTACAGGTCGCCTCTCGTCTGGAAATGTGGCGGGAAGCCCAACGAAAGGCACTGGGGATTGAACGCAGGGAAACCATCCCTGATTTATCACAGGAAAAAATCAATGAGTTAAAGAGGACGCTCAAATAGATGTCACTAATCCTGCTCATCCGTCACGGCGAAAACGATTACGTTAAAGAAGGTAAACTTGCCGGACGCATCCCCGGTGTCCACTTGAACGCAAAGGGTCAGCGCGAAGCAAATGATATTGCCGATGCCTTGAAAGATTCTCCAATTTCTGCGGTCTATTCCAGCCCAATGGAACGCGCTATCGAGACCGCGGAGCCATTAGCGAAAGTAAAAGGCCTCAAAATAATTGTCACGGAGGGGTTAATCGAAACCGATATAGGGGAATGGAAAGGACAGGAGTTAAAGAAAGTCAGGAAACTCCCGGCATGGAAAATTGTTCAGAATTCACCCTCAAGATTCAGATTTCCCGATGGAGAATCATTCCAGGAGGAACAGACCCGACTGGTCAGCGCAGTTGAGAAAATTTATGATAACCACAAGCCAGATGATCTGGTAGTAGTGGTCTCGCATGCTGATCCTATCAAGTTGATCATTTCGTATTATCTTGGTATGCCTCTCGACCATTTCCAACGCCTTGCGTGTAATACGGGTTCCTTATCGATTCTCAAATTAGACAAAAATGGAGCAGCGTTGCATGGGCTGAACCTCAAACCCCCGTTTTATCTTACAACCCGTAAAAAAGGAAAATGATATGAACAGGGACGGCGATCGCCGTCCCTGTTCATATCTTATCTGGGTCTCTCTCTAAAAATTTTGGGGTTGTCTGTTGCCAACGCCAGCCACCACGGCTGTTACCTCTTCCCATGCCAGCGCAGGAACCATTACCCCTGCCGGCACCCCGGTAAAAACCGCGCGATTTCATTCGACCGGCTTGCTGCTGGGAAACGACGCCCGCATTCACTGCCAAGTCATGTGCTTTTGCGCGGACAGTGCTTAGTAAGGCAAGGATATCTTCCGCTAAAAGTAGAAAAAGAAAATCAAATTATGGGCATAAAGATCGAGGTGAATATCTCGACTTTTATACCCATAATTCAACCGTTTTCTTGTTCGTTCTACTCTTCGCCTGCCAGAAGCTTGAGCCGTTCCCAGGGTTTTAAATTTTCATCACCAGCAAGCAGACCCTTCAACTCATACATTTCGTCCCGCAGCGCAGCCGCCTTCTCAAATTCCAGGTTTTTCGCAGCTTCTCTCATTTGCTTTTCAAGTTCAGCGATGACACGTTCCAACTCGTGACGTGAAATGGCATCAGAGCGCTTTCCAGCGCGATACTCAGCCCTGGATTCGCCAAGCGTTCGAGCCGAATCGCGAGCCTCAGCCGAGAGCGAATCGGTGATATCGCGTATCGCCTTGCTAATGCTCACAGGAGTGATCCCGTGCTCCTGGTTGAACTTAACCTGCTTAGCACGACGCCGGTTCGTTTCGTCAATCGCGGCACGCATCGAATCTGTGATCCGATCGGCGTACATAATTACCCGGCCGTTTACGTGCCTGGCTGCACGTCCGGTTGTTTGGATCAACGACGTCATCGAGCGCAGGAACCCTTCCTTGTCAGCGTCCAGAATAGCCACCAGCGAGACCTCGGGCAGGTCCAACCCCTCACGCAGCAAATTGATGCCGACAATTACGTCGAATACTCCCAATCGAAGGTCCCGCAGGATTCCCACCCGCTCAAGAGTCTCAACCTCCGAATGGAGGTAGTGAACTTTGAGGCCAAGTTCCATCAGGTAATCGGACAAGTCCTCCGCCATCCGCTTGGTTAGAGTCGTAACCAGTACACGTTCGCCTTTCTCGACCCGTAACCTGATCTCTTTTACGAGATCGTCGACCTGCCCCTTGGTCGGTCTGACTTCGATTTCGGGGTCCACCAATCCCGTAGGGCGGATGATCTGCTCCACGACCTGATTGGCGCGCTGCATCTCGTAAGGTCCCGGTGTCGCCGATGTGTATAGCGTGTAACCCATCACCTTCTCGAATTCCGCGAATTTCAACGGTCGGTTATCCAGGGCTGAGGGGAGGCGGAATCCGTACTCGACCAGCGTCTCCTTTCGAGAGCGGTCACCGTTATACATCCCCCGGCATTGCGGAACGGTCATATGACTCTCGTCCAGTACGAGCAGGTAATCGCTGGGCAGGAAGTCAATCAAGGTCCAGGGATGTGTACCAGGCTCGCGGCGGTCAAGATGACGGGAATAATTTTCGATACCGGAGCAGTATCCCACTTCCTTCAGCATTTCCAGGTCATAGCGCGTGCGCTGGTCTATGCGTTGTGCCTCGAGGTACTTTTCATTCGCCTTGAAATATGCAATCCTTTCTTCCAATTCCTTTTCAATATCGATTATTGCTTCCTTTAGCTTTTCTTCCTGGGTGATGTAATGTTTGGCAGGATAAATATCCACCTGATCAGGTTCTGAGTAGATTTCCCCGGTTAACGGACTGAATTCCATAATCCGTTCAACCTCATCGCCGAAAAAGGCAATGCGGTAGCCGCGTTTGTTCACATAAGCTGGGATAATTTCGAGCGTGTCCCCGCGCACACGAAAAACACCGGGACGCAATTCCATATCATTGCGTTGGTACTGACCTTCTATCAAATGGCGCATGAGTGCGTTTCGTCGATAGATTTTGCCCACCTGCAGAGTGACCGCGCCCCGCCCGAATTCCTCCGGGCTGCCCAACCCATAAATGCAGGACACAGATGCAACAATGATCACGTCGCGACGAGACATCAGCGAGGTGGTGGCTGCCAGGCGCAAGCGCTCTAATTCCTCGTTGATTTCAGTTTCCTTCTCAATATATAAATCGTTTCTGGGGACGTAAGCCTCAGGTTGATAATAATCGTAATATGAGACAAAATATTCGACTGCATTCTCAGGGAAAAATTCCTTGAACTCCGAATACAATTGCGCAGCCAGGGTTTTATTATGCGCCATGATTAACGCAGGTTTCTGAAGCTGCTGGATGACTGAGGCAACCGTATAGGTCTTACCGGTACCGGTGGCACCGAGCAAGACCTGGTTTTTCATGCCACGCTGAACACCATCGACAAGCTGGCGGATGGCATCCGGCTGGTCACCAGTGGGGATGAAGGGGGCTTGAAGTTTAAATTCCATATCTTTCTTTTCAGGGAAGGTAATAAGAATAAAGATATATAGCGAACACTCGTTCTATATTTTACACCAAAGCTCTGTGGAATGCCAGCAACAGCTCAGGGAACATTTTGGAATAAAAAGTTGGGAACGAGGAATTGTTCCCAACTTGATCTATTCGATTACTTTGATTATGGTTCAGGAGGAAAAGTGCCATCCGGTGCATACCAGTCTCTGATATCGACACCCGAGGTAATGGTGCCTGCACTTACAACCACATCGATAAGCGAATGGTCGCTGCATTCCGCGGTCAATCCACAGGCTATCGCTTTAGTGTAGCCTCCGGAAAGCCCCGCGGGATACCCATCACCACCGATGGTATATGCTACAACGTGATATATCCCGGGTGGGAGATTGTCTATCTGGTACGTCCTTTGATGAAGTGCTGTTTCCATTGAATAGAAGACGGCAGGATTGGTCGCATCAAAAACAAAGATACGAAGAGGCGGGACTCCTTCCGCCGGGTAATCAAGACCACCGGCTATGCCACCCGTTTCAGGCGAAGAAGTGGATGGGACAGATGTTTCCGTTATAGAAATTGCTGTAGATGGCGCAGTATTTGCAAGTGCGGTCAAGGTCGCGTTAATCATCGACTCCAGATCAGGAGTAGGGTTGGACTGATCCTGTCTAGCCAGGGAACAGAACATGCTTGAGATAAAGATCGCGGGTATCAGGAAAAGGAAAACTTTTTTCACTATTTTCTCCCTATACTGTCAAGAACTAATACTATTCGTCATTTTACCGGATTGGAGGGGTATGAGCCTCCCCAATCTGACACATTGGCGGTTGCAGTCTGACCGGCGATCACCGAAACTGTGGAAGAACCTCCCGCATGCCCGGAGCCATCATACACTACGACCTGATAATTTCCCGGCGGGAGGTTGCTGATCGTATAGTAGCTTTGGCCTGGCGCTGTGCCGACCCAGTACCAGTATGGCGTACTCTTGCTGAAAGCGACCAGCGTCAATTGGGGGATATCACCATAGGGATAACCGATGCTGCCAGATATGCTCCCTGTCGTCTGCTGCGGTTCAAGCCCAGGCGGGTAGGGAACGTCGAAAGGACCATGACTCCAATCACACAGATCAATGGCAAATGTCGTTTGACCGGCGATCACCTCAAAGGGTGTCGGTTGTTTCCCGGTGGAGTACATGCCGCTGAAAGAGAAATCCGGCAACCAGACATAGGCAATGTAGGACCCCGGATCCAGGACGATCTCATAGTCTATAGCATTAGCTGAGATGGACAGCTCAGTAACAACTCCACGTGCAGTTTCCTGAAAGAAACCTCGCATATCCGTCCGCCCGGAACTTGGATAACAAATCTTCCCCGCCGCTTTGCCCGTTGAGGGAGTCGGACTCGGAAGGGAAATTGGCGATGATGTGGGTGGAACGGTGATGAGTGTCGCTGCAATTGCGGTAGGCGATGGAAAACCCGCCATCGTTTCTTCCACCATGGTCGCGACGGCATTCGGGTCAAAAGTGGGCTCTGGCATGCTTTTTGGCAGATTGCAGGCAGCCAGAATGAAAATCAGGATGATGTATAAAATAAAACGATGCGATTTCATTGTTATATAGCTGCTAAAGCGGCAGGAGTGTTCCCAATCCTTTGGATTTTGCGCGTCGGTAGATCTCAGGAGCGACCGCCATATCGTCCATTGCCAGACCAAGATTGATCGCCATCGTGCGTTCCTTTTCAGACTGGCGTCCCGGTTTCAAGCCGGCGACGAGTTCACCTAGATCGGCATAAGGCTCGGGGGTTTGCTGGAAGTAACCGACTGACTTATAGTATTGGAACTGGGCGTGGTCGTCGGTGGAAATCCGGTCCATCTGAGCCATCGCTGCACCCGAAAAGTAGGAGTCAAAATCCACTGCCGAGGCGAATGCCCCGGGTTTCATCCAATTCTTCTCGATGGTCGGCTTAGGATGCTTTAGAATCGGACCGGACGTAACGACCAAATCCGACTCGACTACAGCTTGCTTTGGATCCAAGACTCCTACGACTTCAATCCCAAACTTATCGCCCATTTCACGGACAAAACTCGTCTGAATATCAGACCGGATGTCATAAGCGTAAACACGTTTTATGGGAAACAGACAGGTCAGCGCCTCCAGGTTGGTACGCCCCTGTACGCCGCACGCCAAGATCCCGGCCACTTCGCTCTTCGGGTTAGCCAGATGCCTGGCGGCCAGCGCAGATGCCGCCCCGGTGCGATAGGCGGTGATCCAGCCGCAATCCATCACTGCGAATGGAATCCCCGTTTCGACGTCGTTGAGTACTAGCAAGCCGGTTATGTAAGGGAGCCCCCGCCTGAAATTTTCGGGATAACCACTGACCCATTTGATCCCCGCGGATTTCATCGAGGGGATGTAAGCCGGCATGGCATGGATAAAAGCATCTGGCATGGTATGGATGCCAGGCTTGGGAGGCATTTCGACTTTGCCGTTACCCTTGTCCATGAAGGCTTGCTCAAGCAGGTTGATGATGGTCGCCATCTCAAGGTTGACAGCTTCGACATCCGCGCGGGAGAGGTAAAGTATTTCGCTGGCAGACATGTTTCCTCCAAGTTATTAGCAATTCAGTCAATGGATGTATTATAGGCGAGAATGTTTTTTATGGCTCCCATAAGCTGGATCCCAGCATGGAGAAATTATATCCGTAAGACCATTAACCTGATGGAAGTAACCTTACGTCAATGATGTCCATTGTTCTGCTTTTGACCGTCTCCAGTACGTCAAGCAGACGATCCATCCAATCAGTATTATTTAAGAAACTGCACCAGTAAGCGTTCTTTCCACCGCGGACCTGGGGACCCAGATCAGGAAGTGTTCGGACCGCCATTCTCTCTGAAAGCGCTGGAAATCTCAAAACAAGCTGACCGCCTTCCGCACTCACCGAAGTAAGACCTGCTGCATCCGCACGTATTTTGACCCTCATCTGGTAGAAAAGGTTTTGCACCATCTCAGGGAACGGACCAAATCGGTCGCCAAATTCTGCCGCAAGCGCATCAATCTCCGCCTCGTCACGCAGGCTGGCGAGACGCCGGTATAAGCGAAGGCGCAGATCCTGATTGGAGATATAGGTACGGGGAATGCCAACAGCCAGCGGTAAATCCACGGTCACCGGTTCTTTAATATCAATGTCAAATACAAAAGCTGGAATCTGAGTGAGCGCAGCCAATGCCTGTGCCCCTTCAGCCTTGCCGCTTTCCATCGCTGCAGTGGCTGCCCGGCGCAGTGCTTTGACTGCCGCCGCGAGCATACGCGTGTAAAGGTGGAATCCCACACTGGCTATATGCCCGGACTGGCGCGTCCCAAGCAATTCTCCCGCACCGCGAATTTCAAGGTCGCGCATCGCGATTGAATAACCCGCTCCAAGTTGTGAATTCTCTGCGATGACTTCCAATCGTTCCTGTCCATCAAAGGTCGGCGGTTTCTTTCTATGTCGGAAGAAGTAGGCATAGGCACGCACTGCGCCGCGCCCCACCCGTCCGCGCAACTGATAGAGTTGTGTTAGGCCAAATGTATCCGCACGATCAACCACCAGTGTGTTGGCATTAGGGATATCAAGACCGGATTCGATGATCGTGGTGGAAAGCAGGATGTCGATCTCACCCTCATTAAACTGGTGCATCATTCCCGCTAGTTCGGTTTCCGGCATCTGTCCATGACCGATCCCGATCCTCGCTTCGGGCACCAGCTTTTCAAGGTGCATCTTCATCGCATAGATCGTCTGCACGCGGTTATGAACAAAGAATATTTGACCGCCGCGTTCAAGCTCGCGGAGAATCGCCTGCCGAACGAGGCGTGGTGAGTATGGGCCGACATGGGTGATAATCGGTAACCGTTCTTCAGGGGGCGTATTCAAATTCGAGATATCACGCACCCCGGTCAACGCCATGTAAAGCGTGCGCGGGATCGGCGTAGCTGTTAGGGTCAGCACATCCACTTCCGTGCGCAGTTTTTTAAGATGTTCCTTGTGAGTCACACCGAAGCGTTGTTCTTCGTCGATAATGACCAGCCCCAAATCCTTGAACTCTACGTCCTGTGAGATCAGGCGGTGCGTGCCAATGACAATATCCACTTTTCCAAGGCGCAACGCCCTTAGAATTTCCGTTTGTTCCTTTTGTGTGCGAAAACGTGAAAGCATTTCCACCGTTACCGGGAAGGCAGCCAGGCGCTGTTTGAACGTCTCGAAATGCTGCTGCGCTAGAACCGTGGTTGGGACAAGAATCGCAACCTGCCGCCCGCCCATGACCGCCTTGAAGGCCACGCGTAAAGCGACTTCTGTTTTTCCGTAACCGACATCCCCGCACAAAAGACGATCCATCGGGCGCGGTGATTCCATATCACGTTTGATTTCCGTGATCGCCTGGACCTGGTCTTCCGTCTCCACATATGGGAAGCCGTCTTCGAGTTCTTTTTGCCAGATCGTATCAGGTTTGAATGCATAACCCTGAGAAATTTGACGTCGTGCATACAAGTCCAGCAACTCCTCAGCAATTTGCTGGACGGCCTCTCTTACCCGCGCCTTGGTCGATGTCCAATCGGCACTCCCCAATCTTGAAAGGGCGGGGACTCCCCCATCCGACCCGATGTAACGAGTCAACCGGTCCGCTTGATGGACAGGGACAAAGACCATGTCCCCACCCTCATATTCGACAGCAAGGAATTCGCGCTCATGCCCTTCCAGGGAACGCTGGACCAACCCGGCATATCGCCCGATGCCATGGTCAATATGGACCACCAGGTCGCCCTGGCGCAGATCAGCAAAGAATGCCTCCGGGGCTTCAACAGCCGGCTTCTGCCGGGCGCGCGGCTGCGGACGCTCCCAGCCGAATATCTCCGAATCCGTGATGAGATGCAGGTCTCCAAGGATAAATCCTTCAGAGAGGCTGGCTTCGATGAACTGAAGATTTCCGGTTGATGACAGGTCGTGTGATGATTCGTCCCACAATTCATGGAGGCGTTCTGATTGACGGGACACGACAACCACAGGAGCACCAGATTCCACGATATCAGCCAGATATTCGACAAAGGGTTTAAGATGCCCGCCAAAACGCTGACCATGCCCGAACAACGCCGCAAGATTGCTGGAAGATGCCTGATCTGATTCGGTTGAATGACCAAGCTCAAACCACAACTGGCTCTGCAGGTTATCAAACAACTCTGACCATGAAATGTATGGGACAGGAAAATCAGCCGGAAGCGTCCTTTCCTCTATACATTCCTGTCTGAATTTGACCGCCTGTTCTTCCACTTCGGAGACCATGCTTTCGACCAT
>JBGOXG010000121.1:0-6919 GCA_041479025.1 Anaerolineae bacterium | reverse complement strand
CATGATATGGCCAGTGCCAATTGGCGTCGTAGCGTCAACTCGAATGAGCAGGCGTTTCATGTTAAACGCCGGAATCCGCTGTGGGCTACGGGACCTTTCAGTTGCGCCAGCACGGTGCCGTTCTTTAGCGCCGCGGCGATGATTGTAAAAGTCTCGTTTACTGCTTCCAGGTAGCTTTCAATGTGCTTGTCCTGATGGGCATAGGTGGAGTAGAAAGAGTTACTTGCCAGGAAACCTCGTTCCAACATGAGTTGGGTGAAGAGAGTCCGGGCGGCTTGACTCTGTTCGCCGAGAACGGCAAAATGGCTGAGAGGTTTAATGCCGCCGACTTCTATCGCCAACCCGGTACGCCTGGCTGCTTCCTGCCAGCCTTCTTGAACCATTGTTCCCAACCGGACAAGATGTTTCGCCACCTGACAACGCCGGTGCTTGCGAATGGTTGCCAAAGCTGCAGTCGGGCCGATACGCTCGGTCCAATAGGTACTGCTGATAAAAGTGCTTTGCGCGGCTTGCATGATCTCAGACTTGCCGATGATGGCGGCCATCGGATAACCGTTGCTCATAGCCTTGGCAAAAACGGCCATATCCGGCTCAAGACCATAGAGTAAATGCGCGCCGCCGGTATTCAGCCGAAGACCTGCGGTGATTTCGTCCATAATCAATATTGCGCCTATCTCGGATGCGATCTGCCTGATCTCTTCAAGAAAACCCGGCTCAGGGTCGTGTTCTCGTATCGGTTCCATCACAATTGCCGCGACTTTGTCTTTGTATTTGGAAGTGATAGCTTTTAGTTCTTCGATATGGTTGTAGCGAAATGGCAGAGCTGTCCCCAACAATCCACGTGGCACACCTGCCGGTTCAAGCCCTGGCAGGAGATGCCCATCCAATGCGTGATCATCCGCCAGATTGGCAGCCAGATACCAGTCTTGCCAACCGTGATAGCCACAGAACGCGACGAGATCCCGCCGTGTTTTGGCGCGAGCAATGCGCACTGCAATCGCCATCGCCTCGCCACCGCAGCGAGCGTAACGCACCATCTCGGCCCAGGGGTGCAGCTCGCACAGTAACTCGGCCAATTGCACCTCTTCGGGCGCATTGAGCGTGGACATCGAGCCTGCCTCTATCGCTGCCCTGACTGCCGTGTCCACCTCCGAGTCAGCCGCCCCCAGGACACAAGCACCGATCCCGTTGTAACTCATATCGATATACTTGGTGCCATCCAGGTCCCACACCTCCACTCCTTTGGCACGGCTGTAGTAAGCCGGCCATTGGTCGGGCAATAGCATCTCCGGACGCTTGGATAGCAATTGGGTTCCACCGGGAATGCGGTTTTTTGCTTTGATGTATAACTTTTGTCCAGCGCCTTTCATTTTATTTTTTCCTTGATAAAATTGTCCTCGCGCAATGCACGCTGTAATCCTTCATTGCGCTCAAATGCGGCATTAATCACCTGCAGTTCCGGGTGAGCATGCAACAGAGAAACGATATCGGCCATTCCGAACAAAGTATTTGAACCAAACGAGGCGCAAACGCGGCGCACAAACTCCAAATCCTCCGGTTCATCCACCGTCCAACGCATGGCGGAAAGATCAACATCATTCTTCACATTCGCCAGACGAAACAGGTTTGATGGCTTTCGGATGAATGGCGTTACATGCTCACGTTCCGATTTCAGAGCGGCTTCTTTCCATGCCCGCTCCAGAGTTTCAAAACTGAAGACTTCGGTATCAAGGCCGTCGGGATAAGTCGGCTCAATTACATTGGAAACATAATCGTAGTTTCCTTTTTGGAAAACATTGACCACGTGATCAATTATGCCCGGATCCAACAACGGGCAATCGGCTGTCAACCGCACAACCACATTGGCGGAAAAATGTTTGGCGGCCTGATAGAAGCGATCAAGCACATCGTCTTCGCTACCCCTGAAACAATCAACTCTTATTTTTTTGCAACATTTTTCAGTTTCATTGTCATTCGGTTTGTCGGTAGTGGCCACAATCACTTTATTAATGGTTTTGGCTTGTTTAACGCGTGATACGACGTGGTAAAGCAACGACTTACCGGCCAAGTCGGCCAGGATTTTGCCGGGAAGCCGCGTGGAAGCCATGCGCGCCTGAATAATTGCAACCGTATTATTCATTGCCATTTTCTGTTGCCAAGCTTTCTTGCTGCTAAGACGATTTTGAGAGCATCCAGACTACCTGACAGGGGATTCATCGTTTGAGAATTACCGCTTACTGCCGAAAGGAAGTGACTTAGCTCATCAATATACATCTGATTTATCTCCCACCCCTTTGGTTCGGCAATAGTTCGCGCTAATTCTCCGTCTGCATCAAAGACTTGCACAGCGTGATCGGCAAAGTCCCAGTAGATTGTGCCTTCGCTCCCTATGATTTGACATGTTCGCCGATAGTCGCTTTGGACAAAATTCAGATGCACATTGCACAGAGCTCCCGATTTGTGCCAGAGAATAATTTCAGCCAGCCCATCAGTTTTAAGGCCAATACTCTTTGCCGACAGGGATACGGCAGCCAGGACTTTTGCAGAACCAAGATACCACAATGCAAGGTCAATCTCATGGATACAATCAAGAATTGCACCGCCATACTCTACTGAGGCGCTGTAGCTCTTGCGATAATCTTGGCTTGGCCGCCAGCGCGGCAGGTATGAGGCGGTCTGAATACGCGCGGCTATGATGTTTCCAATTGCCTGTTCGTCCAACAGCCTTTTCACCGTGGCCGGACCCGGGTGAAAACGCATATTACAGCCAACCATTGTAGTTAAACTGCGCTTTGCTACGGTATTAATAAGTTTCGTAATGCCTCCGAGCGCGTGCGATAAGGGTTTCTCAATAAACAAGTGACAACCACGTCTGGCCGCTTCCAGCGCCAGAGGAATATGCAGATTTGTCGGCGCGGCAATAAGCGCAATATTTGGATTTTCCTTCCAGCCAGCAGCAATCGTTGATAAGGTTTTGATGCCGAATTTTTCCGCGACTATGCGGCGCTGTTCGCTTCGCGGATCAAAAGCAATGATTTCTCTAACACCCAGTTTCTTTAAATTGGCAATATGCCTCTGGCCGATGGAGCCGCAGCCGATGATAAAGAAATGTAAGGTGGCATCCACTTTTTTAATTATTTCAAAGGCTGGCGCAAAATCCGTCCAATATCAGTATAAGATAAGACTAAGCTGGCGGCGTTATATCCACCAGACCTTTTTCCTGGAATTTGCCGATATAGTCGCGAACTAAATTATAAGGCAGATCATGCTTCTCAGCTATGTCCAACACTGTCATCCGGCCATCAAAGTAACGGGGCAGACAGTTCATGAGGTGATTCCATTTCAACTGTTCAACCGGAACGCTGGGACGTATTGATGGATCTGCCATGTCAATATAGAGATTGAACTTTGGATTGCTCAATGCCACCAGTCCCTTAAATTTTCGGTACATAACACAATCGCTTTCAAGTATGTGCAAAATACCCAGTACTGTTTCAACCGCTTCTTGAAGTTTTGCCTCCGAAATAATTGCTTCCGTGTCACAACTGGAATGATATTCGGGATAAGGAAAACGGGATAGCGAAATAGTCGGAATTTCAAATCCCGGCGCTTCCCATACCGTCTCATCATTACCGACAATTTTACGAAACTTGTCTGCATGAAAGTCCGGATGATAATGGCGGAGATACTGATAGGCTGCACGATCCAGATCGCTTTTGCCTGTGAAAGACTCCTGCAATGCCAAACGGTTTTGATTGCCCAGCATCTCCAGAAAAAGGCAGTAACGGAATGTGCTGACGACAGACGGAGGCAAACCAGCCAGATAGAAAACAGTGCCCAAGTGTTCTGGCGCAATAATTAATCTATAACTGAATCGGTTCCTCTGCCGCGAAAGTCGTTTGAGCACCTCTACGCCAACCACCATGCCGGCAATATCATCATTTGCTTGCCCGGCATGACAATTATGCGCATTTAATATGATGGTTTTATTTATCACGCCCGGAAGAAAACAATCTCCCACCTTCATTGTTCCGAGTTCATGAACTGTCTGCAGGTCTATGGTATAGTCACCCTCCGGCAAACTCTGAAACAAGGTATTAGGAACACAGAAACCCCAATCTTTCTGATCAACTTTGTAGTAGAGGTCACAATGATAGACGAGAGCATCAGGTAACGTCGGGTGGTAGAACAAATGTCGTTTCAGTTCTTCCCGTGTGATTTGCCCCTGAAATGATTGGGAGTAACCAATTACTCCCAGTGGATGTGCTAATCCATCATATACCAAATGGTCGTTCTGCCTTATCTCGGCTTTACACACCTCCCACTTATACGGAACTACCCACCCATTGTGTTCGGCAAGCGATGGATACTCATGAACGACAAAAGGTAATTCTTTACAGAGTATTTCTATCACCCGATCGGCACCGGCAGAAACCGGCGCCATCCGGTGCAGGTAAATAGCCTTGAGCAAGTCCAACATTTTCATGCACCGTTTCCGGATTCAGTCATTGCTTATTCACAATAACCAACAGGATTTCGTCAACATACACGCCGTCGCATATAAAACGGCTTTTACGAAGACCTTCTTGCTGCCAGCCAACCTTGAGAAATGCTTTAGCCGAACTTTGATTTAAAGCATAACAACCCGCCGTCAAACAATGCAAATTCAGTATCTTGAACGCATAGGTCGTTACTAGAGCAATAGCCTCCGTTGCATACCCCTTCCCCCAGCATTTCTTCTCGCCAAGTAACAGCCCCACGTCTGCAAAGCGGTGGATCCAATTAATGGGACCCACTTTGATATTGCCAATGTGTCGGTTGCCATCTTTGAGGACAATTGCCAGAAAGACATTGTCGCGATCCCCCAATTTGCCGGTCACATAGTCCCGTAATCCATCCATTGAACTGGGATAAAACCGGCTTTCAAGGTAGCGTGTCACTTCGGGATCATTCATCCAACGGTAATAGTTTTCATTTACGTCGGATGGGCGCACTTCGCGCAAATAAATCCGTTTGCCTTCCAGAAAGTACGTTCCGCTCCTCATACAACCTCCTTATCATTCTGACTTTGTACACCTTTCGCATCGTAGACCGCGTCAAACTGCATAGCCGCAGCCAGCGCCGCCGGCGGCGTATAAAAGCGCTGCCCCAGTTGAAGATCCGGCAAACGATTGTCACCGCTCTCATTCGTCACGCTTCGCGCGACAATCGCTCCATTGCGTGTTGCCACGTAGACGGCGTTTTCAGTTTTGCGGTAAATTAGGCCGGCTTGAAATGGATGGAAAGACCCGTCGCTATATTCCGCGCAGCAGTTCTTCAAAAACACGCGCTGGTCCGCGGCAAAAGTGGAAGCGCCGGCATAAGGCCGATCAAAAGCACAGATAAAACGCTCGATCTCTTCGGTGCTCCAACTCCAATCAATGAATCCGTGCCTGAGGGTATACAAAAAAGGAAAATAAGTACTAAAATTTTCCTGCAAGGGCCACAACGCAAAATCCTTACCCTGCGCCACTTCGCCAAAGAATTCCTCCAAAAAAGCCAGTTCACGAGGAACCGCGGCGGCAAAATAATCCTGCGGGATGTGGACCTCCGCGGGGAAAAAATATTCCGTACGCTTGATGATTTCTCCTTTGTGGAATGTCTCCCGGCCGCCATAAACGATCTGCAGATTGCAACAGCCCTGTTTGTTGCAACGTAAAATTTGATGAGTGTAGTGAGCTCCGCCGCGATATTGCGGGAGTACAATACCCATAAAGTCCAGCAGTTTGCCGGCGAAAAGCGCCGCCGTTTCTTTTTCAAACCCCCATGCGGCGCCCAGCGCCAGTCCAAGCGTGGTGGAAGTAATAAAACGCGGCAGGGCCGGCTCGCTATTGATGTCATCGGTGGCACAGTACGGCAGGTTAAGTTGCTCCATTACTTGACGCAATGTTGTTCCCTCTTTCTCAACCACATCATCTAAATGGCGTGTACTACTGAACAGCAAGAGCTTGTGTTTGCTCTTTGCCAAACTGCGGGACAGGGCCGCCATAAGCCAGGAGCCGCCAAAAAGGGCTACCCGGTCAATTTTACCAAAATTTAAGGTCGCGCGCATTACGTACCTCCTCTTACATCTGATAGACCATTATTTAGGTATGCAATCGAATCGGAATTCCGGCGTTTTTGATTTGGGCCCGGGTCTGCATTGGATTTTCGTCCTTAAAGCAGAAATAAGTTCCGGACGAGACAGCGTCGGCCTTGCCTCGCAAAAAACCATCTACAAAATGTGCCGCCGTGCCGCAACCGCCGGCAGTAATCACCGGGATTGAAACGCTCTCCACCACTCGCCGGGTCAAATCAAGGTCCAAGCCCTGGCGCCTGCCGTCGCAGTCAATGGAAGTGAGCAGGATTTCGCCGGCCCCACGTTTCTTTCCTTCCCTGGCCCATTCAACAGGGTCCAGACCGGTATTGACTTTGCCGCCCCTGATCCAGACACTGTACCGCCCGGCCGTATTCTTGCGGTAATCAATGCTCAATACGACGCACTGGGCGCCAAACATGTTCCCGGCGTCATTAATTAAATTCGGCATTTCCACTGCTGCGGTATTAATACTGACCTTGTCGGCTCCGTTTGACAGAAGCTCGCGAAAATCGGCGATCGTGCATACACCTCCGCCGACCGTGAAAGGCATAAATATTTCCTCCGCCGCTTTTCGCACCACATCTACCATTGTCTTACGGTTATCCGCCGATGCATCCAAATCAAGAAATATGAGTTCGTCGACAGCCTGAGCCTGATAAATCTTGGCCTGTGACACGGGATCGCCTATTTCAATCGTTTCATTAAACTGAACCGTTGTTACCAGGACCATCCTTGCAGGCGCGCCAAACCGGCTGCGTCTCATCTGGAGCTTGGGAATGAGCCGACGCTTGAGCATATAAT
>JBGOXG010000098.1:0-8254 GCA_041479025.1 Anaerolineae bacterium | reverse complement strand
GAAATCTGGCGGCGGGTCTTCCCGGCACAAACCCCGACTGAAGGGTTGGATGTCCTGCAGCTGGCGCATTTGAATGTGGCGGGTGGCAATATCCGCAATATCGCACTGAATGCCGCATTCCTGGCAGCAGATGCCAGTCAACCGGTGCGCATGAGTCACCTCAAGCGTGCCGCCGGCACTGAATATTCCAAACTGGAACGCCCGTTGAGCGAGAATGAAACCGGAGGCTGGGTGTGAGACCTCGCGTGGAAATCGTGATAGATGAGCTCATCCTGCACGGCTTTTCTCCAGCCGAGCGGTATGCTATTGGCGATTCGCTCTCGCAGGAGCTTGAGCGGCTGGTCGTGGAGCAGGGTTTCCAGGCTCATCAAAATGCAGATATCCCTGTGCTCAAGGCAGCACCTGTCAAGCTGCAGCCCGATGCAAAATCAGACCAGGTCGGATCGCAGGTGGCGCAGGCAGTGTTTGGAGGGCTGAAGAGATGAGTACTCTCACCCTTGCATATAAGAAGAATGCCTCGCCTGTCGCCACCCCGACTCGAATATCGCCTATTCGTAGTTTCGCCATGGCTCGAAATGCGGATTCCGCGCCGTCAAATTCCAGCCATCAATTCAACCAGCTTGCGGTCACCAATCCTTCCCTGTCTGCGCAATCGTGCCCTTTATCCATTGCCAACCCGCGTGCCTGCCCGACAGGCGGAGTCTGCCACCTCTGTCCGGGGAAAGTCTAAAGGACGATCTTATGGGTGCAGAAGTACAAGCCAAAAATTCACCAATCACTGTGCCAGCGATGACCCCCGCGCCGGCCAATCTCCTGCAGCGCAAATGTGCCTGCGGCGGGGATAGTGGTGTCTCTGGTGAGTGTGAGGATTGCAGGAGAAAGATGTTGATTGGCAATGTTGGCGGTCTGCAAGCTAAACTGGTTGTCAATCAGCCGGGGGATATCTGGGAACTGGAAGCCGATCGAATTGCTGAATCTGTGATTGCTGGGCATCCCTTTACCTCCGGGGCGTTGCAGGGATTACATCACAGGCCGGCTGTGATGCGTCAGGCTGGCTGTTCGCCTTCGGCTAGCATGGCTCCTGCGTCTGTGGTTTATGTAGTTGGTTCCACCGGATATCCACTCGACCCAGACACGCGCGCCTTTATGGAACCCCGTTTTGGCTACGACTTCAGCGACGTGCGCATTCATAACGACGACACTGCGTCGAAATCTTCACAGGAAGTGAATGCCCTGGCCTACACAGTCGGGCAGCACATTGTCTTCAGATTCGGCCAGTACAACCCACATACGAGCGAAGGTAAGAGGTTACTAGCGCATGAGTTAATGCATACAGTACAACAATCGCAGGGTTTAGTGCATCAAGAACAGATCGTTCAAAGGTGGTTTTCAGGCGACCATAAAGAACTAACCGAGGAAGGTATTAATTCTGTAATCCCAACGCTAGATGATCAATCGAAGTCGGACTTGATAGATAATTCTAATGATCTAGACATTGGGGCGGATACTTTCTTCAATGTGAGAGGGGCTCTCAAACATGGAATTTTTCTGCTTGGGGCTTCTATTTCGACCCTTGCGCCTTCGACGTGGAGTCAAATAGTGGTGACAGCCGGTATTCCTTCAAGACCTCCAATCAACCCTGATGCGT
Organism: Anaerolineae bacterium; assembly: GCA_041479025.1. Lineage (GTDB taxonomy): Bacteria > Chloroflexota > Anaerolineae > Anaerolineales > Villigracilaceae > JBGPQJ01. The sequence goes on along the minus strand of JBGOXG010000098.1, from coordinate 6,606 downwards.
ACCATGATGCTCTGGTTGAACTTTACCAGAACAACCGTGAACAAGCTTTAAATCATGGTGAAGGAGGTCTTTATTCTATGTCAAAAAACGATGCAATTCCTATTAATATTGATCACCAGAACTTATATATTAATCGAGCACGCCTATTAGATATGGGTATCGATAATGTTTTACAACAGTTTGGAAACGCCCTGCATGTAGCCCAAGATCGTGGCGCTCACGGGGAGGGTGGAAAAGGTTATGGTCATGATTTGCTAATTGATCTTAGAAATCCTAACGAACTATTCAATCCGGATAATCCAACAATAAACTCTGATGGCTACACTGAAGCACAAATTAATACAAATAAGATATTGGAGGAAAACAAGAATTTTTTGCTCGAGGTTTGTGGGTCACATTTTGAAACCATAACAATGTTGAAAGAATCTGTGGATCTTCTGATCGCGGTTAGCAGCGAATCAACACAAGGGGAACCTATTCAAAACGTATCGGAGGAAGGAATTGAAGTGGATCCCACAAATCCTTATTGGATGGCATACATATTGGGTAGGATGCTAACCTCTGCAGAAAGAATTCTTATTGGAATGAATCCTTGGGATATATACTTCGACGAGGTTCATAGCTTGTACTGGAATATTGCTACTCTGAAGCAGGAGATTGATAGCTATGTTGAGGAGGCGACGACACCTGAACAAATACAAAGAAGCTTGAGCCTCGCACAAGAAATGAACAGAATAAACGAAATAGTGGAGGAGCGAAACCTCGAGGAAGAAACCTACTTACCTGAAGAGACACCTCAACCTCCCTTTTCGTCCGAGCACAATATTGCTTTCTGCGAAGAATCCATGGTAACCCTTGATGCAATAGAAGCCATATTAAATAATGGTCAATGGTTGCTGGGAATAATTGTAGTCGGAGAATTTATCGCGGCTTTCGAAAATCCGCGTGGAGTACTTGCAGTATTTGAACTTCCTGACATTGTTGGGGCCCTCGCCGCGATACCAATAATATATCGGCAACAAATATATAACCTGATTTCAGGGTTACTAATATTTTCAGAGAATAGTATGAATACCGACGAGAGAGCTTATTGGGAGCAGATGTTGAGTGCTTTTTCGGATTAAGAGAAAAATGTTAGCAACGTATACTCCTAGGCGCAGTTTTTCATTTGCCTCACTGGGAATGCCACCGCTTCAGCACCAGTTTCTTCAAGCTCAATATCAGATACACCGTAATTCTTAATGGGTATAACTCTTATGACACATACTTTCGCTTCGGAAATATCCAAATCAGTCCGGGCTTCCATGAATCATGCGACTCGCCAGCGTAAGTGCGCCTGCGGGGGTGGAGCCGGCCTTTCCGGCGAATGCGAGGACTGCCGGAAAAGACAGCTGGTAGGCGAACGAGCCGGGTTCGGATTGGGTCGTGTCCATCGTGGAGGGGGATTTGGCGGCGAGTCGGATGTGCCCCAGCAGCCGGCACCTGTTGAGACTAGTCCCGCCCCTGTTCCTGTTGACCAGCCTGCGCAGCCGACTGCCCCGTCGGTGGCTGCTCCGGCACCCGTCTGCGATCCGGACCGGGCACTGACCTGGGCGGATTTCACGGGAACCCCTCCACAGGGCAACCATTCAGCACAAACCGCATACACCTTCCCCAAGGACACTTCTTCCAACCCGGTTAGATTCCGGACGTTTCTGGACAGCGCGAATTCATGGGTCAGGCCCAAATGGAAGAATCCCACCACACGGACTGATACTGGCGCACAGACCTTGATTAATCAATGCAAGGCGTATATGAAATCTAATCCAAATGGCATTTGGTCGCTGAATGATACCCCTGACTCCCAGTGCCCAGCCAGCCCGGTCTACGACTCTTCGGTTGAAGCGACAACAGTCGCAGAATGCGAATCAAAAATTGGTGCGGAAACAGACCGTGTCGCGGGGATAGAGTCCTCCCGTCTCCTCGCTCATGAGCAGTTGCATTTCACGATAGCGTGTGCCCTGGTAAAGAAGGCAAATGCCTCCATCGCGGCTGGGAAAAGTGTGACCTCAATTGAGACCAAGTTGAGCCAGACTGATAGCACGGTGACCGCCAGCTATGACAACGAAACCAACCATGGCTGCAAAGCAGCTGAACAGACAACCTGGAATAACAAAGTTGGCAACAACCTGCCGGATGTCAAGATTGAATGATTAGATAAGGTTACTTATGTCCACATTTCCTGGCTCGCCCCGCCTTGTCAAAGGCGCCATCATCGGAATAGAACTCGCCAACCCGCTCGCCAGCGTGGTCATCTTCCAGTACAACCCCGATACGCTCACGCGTACGCTGACAGCGCAATCCGCCGGGGGCGGGTCGGACAACCGCTCGGAACCTCAGCGACTCAAGGGTCCGCCGGTGGAGAACATCAAGCTGGAGGTCGAGATAGACGCCACCGACCAGCTCGAGACCGCGGACGGAATCGCCACGAGCCTGGGCATTTATCCACAACTCTCTGCTCTGGAGATGCTGCTTTATCCGAAAATGGCCAATGTTATCGCCAACTCCAGTTTGCTCGCCACCGGCATGATCGAGGTGGTGCCGGTCGAAGGGCCGTTCACCCTTTTCGTGTGGGGACCCAAGCGCGTTTTACCGGTCCGCCTCACCGAATTCAGCATCACCGAAGAAGCCTACGATCCCAGTCTCAACCCAACCCGTGCAAAAGTGTCGCTCGGCCTGCGTGTGTTGAACTACAACGATTTCCCCATCACGCACCCCGGATTTGCCATGTTCCTCGCGCACCAGGGCATCAAGGAAGCCATGGCGGTTATCGGTAGCGTGGGAAATATCGGCTCCTTTGGCTTGAGTCTCTTTTAGGAATCCATCGAGGTCATTATGTTTGATCAGAACAGCCGCTACTACAAAATTGAAACCGCAACCCTGACGGAGGCCAGCGGATGGCAGATCGCTTACAAGCGCCGCCGTTTCCTACCCCGCGCCGAAGACCTGCAGACTCTGGTGGAGGTGACTGTTGTCCAGGCTGACCGCCTTGATTTGATCTCTGTCCGCACCCTCGGCGATCCCGAGCAATTCTGGCGCATCTGTGACGCCAGCGACGCTATGAATCCACCCGGCCTGACTGCCGAGCCTGGAAAGTCTGTTCGCGTTCCGATCCCGCAACCCTGATGTTACCGATTGGCATTCGACTCTCCCTTTTAATTGGTCCGACCGTGGCAGTCCCAGCGCCACCGTCTTATCTTGAGGCACTGCAAAGTGTGGAAGTGACCCACAACGACACAGGCCGTTCGGGATTCCAGATGGTCTTCCAGGCGGGACGCCCTGGCTTGACTTCGGCAGTGGACTACCCGTTGCTTACCTTGCCGCTCCTGAGAATGTTCAACCGCGTGATCATGATCGTCACCATCAATGCCATGCCGAGTGTGCTCATGGACGGGATCATCACCAACCAGCAGCTTTCCCCTGGTGATCAGCCTGGCTCCGGCACACTGACTGTTACAGGCGAAGACGTGAGCGTGATGATGGATCTCGAACAGAAGAATGTTGAGCATCCTGCACAGGACGAGACCATTATCGCGAATAAGATCATCCTGTCCTACATGCAGTATGGCTTGGTCCCGACCGTCATCCCGCCGGTGGTAATCGATCCCCCCATCCCGGTGGAACGAACTCCCGTCCAGCGCGGAACGGATTTGGAGTACCTGAACGAAATGGCTGGCCGGCATGGTTACGTCTTTTATGTCACACCCGGACCTGCGCCGTTCACCAATTTCGCATATTGGGGTCCGCCCATTCGGGTTGGAGTGCCTCAGCGGGCTCTTTCGGTGAACCTGGGCCCGCAGAGTAATGTGACATCGATCAATTTCCAGAATAATGGTCTGGCGCCCACGCTGGTCGCCGGTGAAGTGCAGGATCGGACCACCAACCAGACCACACCGGTGCGCACTTTTGCCAGCACGCGTATTCCGTTATCCAGCCAACCATCTATATTCGCCAACCAGCCCAGCGTCCGCACCACCCGTTTCGAAGGGAACGGATTAAATGTCATGCAGGCATATGGCCGGGCGCAATCGATGACGGATTCGTCCACGGATAACGTCGTTTCCGCCAACGGTGAATTGGATGCCGCCCGTTATGGTGGAGTCCTGCGCTCGCGCAGCTTGGTCGGTTTGCGCGGAGCGGGTTACACCTACGATGGTTTCTATTATGTTAAAAGTGTCACCCACAATATCACGCGCGGAGAGTACAAACAACACTTTTCTCTGACTCGTGAAGGAGTTGGCTCCATTAGCCCGGTGATCATTCCTTAGGTGAGAATATTATGCCCATCGAAATTCCTGAACTCCAAACGCAGGTGAACGCGCAATCTACCCAGTCCGGGCGTTATTTTGGCAAGTATCGCGGACAGGTTGAAAACAACCTCGATCCCCTGATGCAGGGACGGGTGCAGGTATCCTGCCCGGCAGTGCTCGGGGATGGTCAGATGAGCTGGGCAATGCCTTGTTCACCCTACGGTGGCAGCGGAGTGGGTTTCTTCATGATTCCGCCGGTGGGCGCGAATATCTGGGTTGAATTCGAAGGCGGCAACATCGACTATCCCATCTGGAGCGGCTGTTTCTGGGGAGTGGGGGAAGCGCCGGCGTCTCCCGCTGTCCCGCAGATGAAAGTCATCAAGACGGATACCGCCACCATCACTTTAAATGACCTGCCTGGCGTTGGAGGCGTCACCATCGAAACGACCATTGGCATGAAAATCGCAATCTCCTCCACTGGTATTGAAATAAACGATGGGATGGGTGGCAGCATCAAGCTGACCGGGCCTCAGATCTCGATTAATGACGGCGCGCTGGAGGTGATTTAATGCCCGGCTACCTGCTGCACGTAGGCGCGACAGTTATCTGCTCCCATGGCGGTCAAGCCATGCCGACCGCACCCAATCCGCGCGTGCGGGTGAGCAGCCAGCCCATCGTCACCCAACCCACGATGTACACCGTTGCAGGCTGCCCTTTTGTCTCAGGTACCAATCCTCTGCCCTGTGTCACCGCCTCCTGGGTGACAGCAGCCGTCCGAGTCCGGGCGGGAGGCGTGCCGGTACTGATGCAGGACAGCCAGGCGATCACGATTCCCAACGGCGTGCCGCTTAATGTGCTGGTCACACAGCTCCGGGTGAAAGGGATGTGAAGTCCTATGCAAATTGACTTTCCTTACCATATCGCTGTGGACGGTCGTACTGCCAACACGGGCACGGATGAACACATCCGTGACATGATCGAACAGGTTTTATTCACCAACCCTGGCGAGCGCGTTAACCGTCCAGGCTTTGGTTGTGGCCTGCTCCAACTCATTTTTTCGCCAAATAGCCCTGAGCTGGCAACCGCCACCCAGTTCCTTGTGCAGGGATCTCTTCAGCAGTGGCTCGGTGAATTGATCCAGGTGGATTCGGTCGATGTGCAAAGCGAAGACTCGACCCTGCGCGTCATCATTGTTTACACGGTTCGCCAGACTCAACAAAAAGAAAAAGCTGAGTTCGTCCAGCAAATTTGATGATCGGTGAAGAATATGCCTACCCAGTATTTCTGCAACAACGAAAATCGGCGTGATGCGGTTCGGACTCTAAAGGGTTCCGGTGGAAAACCCGTTTTAAACGGGATGGATTACCTCGAAGTGGTGACGGATGACCAGAAGACGCTCGAAGTCCATTTCATCCATCCACTCCCGGGGGAGACCAACGCGGTTCCTCCCGCTCCTGCATTGGCACTGACTGAGACGAACTTTGTAATCCGTGGTGGGGTGCGGGTGCAGAACATCGCCATTGTGAAAGGCAGCCTGACGTTTAATGGGAGAATAGCCACGTTTGATGTGCAGGAAGCCGGGGATTATTCCACATACAGGCTGATGCTCGTCGCTGGTGAAGAAAACGAACAACCGCCTTCCGGGTTTGACCCGCAGCTTGCCGCGATAGACTTCTCGTTCAAGGTCGAATGCCCGAGTGATTTCGACTGTGCTCCCGAAGACGAGTGCCCCCCGGAGAATCTCCCTGCACCGTTGATCGATTATCTCGCCAAGGATTACAGCAGCTTCCGGCGTCTGATGCTTGACCGTCTATCCACAGTCATGCCCAATTGGAAGGAGCGCAACCCTGCCGATATGGGCGTGGCGTTGGTCGAGACGATTGCCTATGCCGCTGACCACCTGAGTTATTATCAGGATGCCGTCGGGACAGAGGCCTATCTCGGCACCGCGCGGCAGCGCATCTCCACCCGGCGGCACGCGCGTCTGCTCGATTACGCCATGCATGATGGCTGCAATGCCCGCGCCTGGATGTGCTTCGAAGTGGAAGACGGCGGTGGTGCGGATGGGCTTGTTCTGAATCCTCTGACACCGATCCTCACCCGCGGGAAGGACAACACCGTCATTGTGAGTCCTAATCCTACAAAACTCGCCGCGCTGATCCAGGAAGAAAAACCGGTTATCTTTGAAACCCTGCACCCGGTCACGCTGCGCAGTGTGCACAACAGCATCAAATTCTACACATGGGACAACACCGAGTGCTGCCTGCCTAAAGGCGCGACGCGTGCCACACTGCTGAACGACCCGCAGCTTGCCCTG
>JBGOXG010000278.1:0-2590 GCA_041479025.1 Anaerolineae bacterium | reverse complement strand
TAAATAATAATATCTCGTTATTGGGTGGATTTGCATTAAAGTGCAAATCCACCCAATTTTTTTACAAATGACAGCGAATTCACCTTTCCACCACAGACGACGGCTCTCGTTGCGAGTTCAGGACGCGCGCACAGCCTGGCTTTTGATTGTCCCAAGCTTGGTGGTGATTCTGGGTGTGACGTTGTGGCCGATCATCTATACATTTATCCTGAGTTTTTTCCTTGCGCCCACTGGCATTAACCAGGTGCGAACATTTGTGGGTCTGGGGAACTATATCGAGATGATCAAGGACCAGACTTTCTGGGAAACCATTGGGCGTACGATGTATTTTACAATCGGTTCGGTGAGTCTGGAAATGATAGGGGGTTTGGCAATTGCACAGTTGATCCATTCTCATCCATGGGGTTGGAAATTCCTGCGCTTCAGTCTGATTATCCCCTGGGCAGTTCCGACGATAGTCAATGGTGCCATGTGGCGCTGGATCTACAGCGCAGATTTTGGTGCCCTTGATGGCCTCTTATTTCAATTGGGGTTGATCAAACATTATATTCCCTGGCTGACTCTGCCCAACATGGCCATGCCACTTGTAATTCTGGCCGATGCCTGGCATATGATGCCATTTGTTGCCTTGATCCTGCAGGCTGCCCTGGCAACCCTGCCGGTGGAACTTGACGAGGCTGCCGCTGTGGATGGCGCGAATGCCTTTCAGCGTTTTTGGAAAATCCGAATTCCTCTGCTCCGTCCCGCCATCTTGGTTGCATTGATTGCCCGCACTGTGGATGCCTTTCGTGTGTTCGACATCGTTTACATCATCACCAATGGCGGACCCGCCAATAAAACACTCACCATTACTTATTTGACATATCTGAATTCCTTTCCCTGGGGGCACCAGGGTATTGGAGCAGCACTGTCATTCCTGATTTCTATTTTCACAATAATTATGGCTCTGGTTTTTATCCGTTTGCTGTATCGCCCCGAGGAGACCCAATGATGTATTTCCGTAAACTCCTCCGCAAGCTGCTCTTATTTCTCTTAACCATCCCTGTCCTCTTCTTTATTTTCTTTCCAATTCTCTGGCTGTTCAGTGCCAGCCTGTCCAACCAGGCGGAACTGTATGCAATTCCTCCGCATTGGATCCCGCAACACCCGACCATTCAGAATTATATGGATATTATTTTCCCCAGCCTGGCCACCTCATCGGTGCCGCGTACTTTTGCAGTGGCGTTGTTGAACTCCATCAAGATTGCTTCTGCTGTGACAGTCATTTGCATAGTGATCGGAAGCCTCGCGGCCTATGCGTTGGTGCGGATCCCCTTCCGATTCAATCGCTCCATTCAACTGGGGATAATTACCACGCGTATGATCCCGGAAGTGTCGCTAATCTTGCCCCTTTTTATTATCGCTTCCAGTCTGGGGTTGATTAATAAGCCGATTGTCTTAATATTGGCTTACATGAGTTTTGCCTTACCGTATGCCATTTGGATGATGGCAGCTTTCTTCCAGTCAGTTCCCATCGAACTGGAGGATGCTGCCCGCATTGATGGTTGTACCCGCCTGGGTATCTTGTTCCGGGTGGTCATGCCCATCTCCGTACCCGGGTTGGTCTCCACGGCTATGTTTACTTTCCTACTAGCGTGGGATGAATTCTTCTACGCCCTGATCTTCACCAACACATTGGCTGCCAAAACAGCACCTGTAGCCATTGCAGAGTTTGTCGGTCGTTATGCCATGAACATCAATGGTATGATGGCAGGTGGGATCATTGCAGCTCTTCCTCCCGTGATCCTGGCGTTCATTTTCCAGCGATATATTGTAAGTGGTCTGACGGCGGGGGCGGTCAAAGGTTGATGAATCGATAATATAAGTGGTGGTTTTTGAAGTATAAAGAGCTTTATGGAAGATTGCGATTCCCAAAGTCGCCTCTTCAAGGAGATTGTCATGTCTTATCTTATCCTTATACTAGAGAAGATTAGAGAATTGGGTAGATATCATTGACAAAGTGAGATGTTACTGTTCTAATAAGCAGGTTGTGTCAACAAACAAATTTGGTTACAATATCCTCCCCTTATTCATCTGCAGACCAGATCGCTTTTCGAAAACCAAACCTGTGGTTGGTGACCAGCATCCAATGATTGCACCAGCTAACCTTATTGAGGGAAAGGAGGTAATAGCGATTCTAAAGACAATACTCTATAGAACATCCATTTCAAACTGTCGTTCATATAATATCTAAGGAGAGACATCCATGTTTAAGAAGAGTTCGCTTTACGTGTTGTTCGCCACATTGGCTGTGATGGCAATGTTCTTATCAGCCTGTGGACCAAAACCTACTGCCACTGCACCTGCGACTGGGTTCTCGGTTGGCGTCGTACTTCCGACCAAGGATGAGCCGAGATGGATCCAGGACGAGACCCGCTTCAAAGATGCCTTCACTGCTGCCGGGTACGATGTCCAGATCCTTTTCAGCCAGGGCGATTCTGCCAAGGAAAAGGCCAACGTTGAATCGCTGATCGCCCAGGGCGTCAAAGTGATCGTCATTTGCCCGCAGGACGCCACCGCCGCTGCTGCCGCTGCCGCAGAAGCCAGAGCT
>JBGOXG010000009.1:0-31486 GCA_041479025.1 Anaerolineae bacterium | reverse complement strand
TATGCAGATGGTTATTTCCGGCGCATGACAAATAGATCGCAGGTGATTATCAAAGGAAAGAAATACCAGCAAGTAGGGCGCATTTGCATGGATCAGTTTATGGTCAATCTGGAAGGGAACAAGGCTGATGTAGGCGAAGAAGTAATTTTGCTAGGTGAGGCGTCAACCGGTGAAGAAATTTCTGCTGAAGATCTGGCAGAATGGGCGGGAACAAATGCGTACGAAGTCTTGACGAATATCAATGAACGCGTTCCCAGAGTATTTATTGCAGATGACGAGAGTTGATTTTTTTCAGGATCAATCGCCTGGAACAATGTGGTTAAGGAGATGCTGTGATTAAAATTCGTGATTACTTGCTTTTATTTTTACCTGCTGGTTTTGTGGTTGCCCTGGATCAATACTCCAAATGGTTGGTACGCTCGCAGTTAGCCTTTGGAGAAATGTGGCTGCCTGCCCCTTTGGAAGGTTTATTGCCTTATATGCGAATTGTTTATTGGCATAACTCGGGTGCGGCATTTGGACTTTTTCAGCGCGGTAATTTAATCCTCACCATTTTGGCCATCATTGTAATCGGTGTGATCATTTATTATTATCCACGTGTATCACCCGAGGATTGGTGGCTTAAACTGGCCATGGGGCTGCAATTGGGTGGCGCGGTGGGCAATTTGATTGATCGATTGACATTAGGTCAGGTCACAGATTTTATTTCTTTGAGTACGTTTCCTGTGTTTAATGTAGCGGACTCAGCGATCACTATTGGGACATGTATCTTATTACTCGGCGTCTATCTCAAAGAACGGCAATCCGGAAAACAGGCTAAAGGTAGTTCCAAATCTTCAAGGCCAGGTAGCGAGACAGCCTCAAATCCGGAAACGGGAGAACCTCAGGGTGAGTGACCGGGTCGAGCACTTCCAGTTTGATGGGACGCGTGAAGAACGACTCGACCGATACCTGGTCATTTGCTTGCCGGAATTTTCACGCTCTCGCCTTCAGGGTTTGATTGCCGACGGGTTCGTTGATGTAAACGGTCTACCGGCTAGGAAAGCCGGACAGATGCTTGAGAGCGGAGAGAAGGTGACCATTCGGATCCCGCCTCCGGTTCCCAGCAGGTTGGCGGGGGAGAATATTCCACTCGATATTTTATTTGAAAATGATGATCTGATGGTGGTGAATAAACCTGCCGGGATGGTTGTGCACCCGGCCGCCGGACACGATTCGGGCACTTTGGTTCATGCGGTATTGGGTTATGACCCCGAAATGAAGGGCATTGGCGGCGAGGAACGTCCTGGTGTGGTGCATCGTCTTGATAAGGACACATCGGGATTGATCCTGCTAGCAAAAAACGATCGCGCTCATCACTGGCTTCAAGATCAATTTCGCCTGCGGAAGGTGGAAAAGACCTACCTGGCGCTTGTGGACGGACAACCCCCAACACCCACCGGACGCGTAGAGGCGGCGATCGGTCGTGATCCCAGTCATCGGAAGAAGATGGCGATTGTTCCTTCAGCAAAAGGGCGCGAATCGATAAGCGAGTATAAGACCCTGGAAAGTTTTCGCAACCATACTTTGCTGGAATTTCATCCAATAACTGGCAGGACACACCAGATCAGACTGCATTGCGCATTCCTGGGATGCCCGATTGTGGGGGATGAGATCTACGGTCATCGGCATCCGACGATAAAAATCGGCAGACATTTCTTGCACGCCTATCGTTTGAAAATCATTTTGCCAGGTCAGGTGCAGCCAAAGAACTTTGAAGCGCCCCTTCCTGATGATCTGGTGGAAATACTTGATCAACTAAGACGGGGATAGACCTGACATCCTCAAATAATGTCGATTTGAACTCATGAGAGGGATCATATGGATTATATTGATTTGCGCTCTGATACTGTCACTCAACCCACTCCTGCGATGCGTGAGGCGATGGCAAAAGCCTTAGTAGGAGATGATGTCTTAGGGGAAGATCCAACAGTAAATAGGCTGCAGGAAATGGCAGCCGCCCGAACCGGGAAGGAAGCCGGGCTATTTGTCGCTTCGGGCACGATGGGTAACCTGTGTGCGATTCTCGCACATGGCAATCGCGGCGATGAAGCAATCCTGGGTGCACATGCGCACACTTTCATTTTTGAGGGTGGGGGTATCTCCGCGCTGGGAGGAATTCACTCGCACCAGGTGGAGGAGCAGCCAGACGGTTCGCTAGCACTTGAAGATGTGGAATTAGCGGTCCGGGCTGATGACATCCACCAACCGCCAACCCGTTTAATCGCTCTTGAAAACACCCATAATCGCTGCGGCGGGACGTACCAATCTCCGCAATATACGCGCAATCTCGTGGAATTTGCGAAAGGAAAAGGATTGGTTGTACATCTGGATGGAGCCAGGATCTTCAATGCGGCAGTTGCTCAAGGTGTTGAAGTAAAAGAATTAACCGCACCTGTGGATTCGGTGACGTTTTGTTTAAGTAAAGGGTTGTGCGCACCAGTCGGGTCGGTTTTATGCGGGGATATTGAATTTATAGATAAAGCGCGACGCATTCGCAAACAGGTTGGAGGGGGAATGCGTCAGGCAGGAATTTTGGCAGCGGCCGGGATCGTGGCTCTCGAAACAATGGTCGGCCGACTGGCAGAGGATCATGTTAGAGCAAGAAATCTTGCTGAGGGATTACGAGGCATAAATGGTCTGGTGCTCGCTCCCGGTGCTCCAGCTACCAATATGGTTTTCCTTGATCTCTCAAATGAGGTTGCATTGAATGCTTACCAGACAGCAGCAAAATTGAAGGAGTATGGGGTGCTGGTGGGCACACCTGGTGAACGCAGGTTCAGACTTGTGACGCATTATTGGATCGACGATGAAGGTATTGCAGAGACTGTAAATTTATTCAGAGAGGTCTTACGATAAACACTCCGGGACAGTTCATCACCTGTCCCGGTTTTATCAGCTGCGGCGTAAAACCACTGCCTTTCCCGAAGGACACACTTGCACCTGTGCTGCAAGTGCAGGTGTCGGGACGATGCAGGCATGTGGATACGAGTTGCCCCGCCGAAGGCGGAACCCTCTTGTATACAAGAACATTTGTGCTACAATAGATACGATGATCGTCAATCAAGCTTACAAGTTCCGGCTCTACCCGAACGCTGAACAGTGTCCAGCGCTGGACCGCCAGTTTGGGTGTGCGCGCTTTGTGTACAACTACTTTCTGCGTCAGCGAATGGATTACTACACCGCCCACCAGGGCGAAAAGAAGCCCGGCTTGAATTACAATGACACCGCCAGGATATTGACCGTCTTGAAACAACAACCGGAATACGCATGGCTGCAAGAAGTCAATTCGCAGGCCCTACAAGTGGCGTTACGGAATCTGGACACGGGCCTATGTGAACTTTTTTGCGGGCCGGGCGGAGTTTCCGAAGTTCAAAAGCCGGCGCGACAAGCAATCGTTTGGCGTACCGCAGCACTTTACTCTGGACACTGACCAGGGCTGGCTGAGCCTCCCCAAGCTGACGCCGCTCAAGATCGTGGTGCATCGCCCGGTCGCCGGTACACTCAAGAGCGTGACCATCTCCCGCAGCCCGTCGGGCCGGTATTTCGCATCGATCCTGTGCGAAGTGGAAGTGAAAGACCGCCCACCCAAACGCGAGGGGAAAGAAATCGGATTGGACCTGGGGCTGAAAAGCCTTGCCGTCACTTCGGAGGGGGAGAAGATCGATCCGCCTCAACCTCTTCGCCGGGTGGAAAAGAAGCTGTGCCGCCTCCAACGCCAACTCTCCCGAAAACAGAAGGGCAGCCAGAACCGCGAGAAAGCGCGGGTGAAGGTCGCCCGTCTGCATGAGAAAGTTGCCAACCAGCGTACGGACTTTCTTCACAAGCAGAGCCGTCGACTGATAGACGAGAGCCAAGTTATCTATGTCGAGAGCCTGAACGTGAAGGGGATGCTGGCGAATCATCATCTCGCCAAATCCATCAGCGACGCCGGTTGGGGCGTATTTCTACGCCAGCTGCAGTACAAAGGCACGTGGTACGGGTGCCGCCTTGAAGCGATAGAGCCCTTCTTCCCGTCGAGCAAGCGGTGTCACCAGTGCGGTTACTGCAAGGCCGACCTGAGGCTGACGGAACGGGAATGGGACTGTCCAGAGTGACATACTCACCATGACCGTGATGTGAATGCGGCTCTGAATATCCTGTACGAAGGGCGCGCCAGATCCGAAATGAAACGTAGGGCTGGAATAGCCCGAACGCAAACGCCTGGGGAGACCCGTGCACGCAGGGCGGGTCTACGAACCAGGAAGCTCCCCGCTTCAGCGGTGGAGTAGTTCACTATCTTCTTCTAAGATGGATCGTCGCTTCCCAAAACTTCTCGTCTGGTTCTACCTGGTTTCGACCACGTTCTTTAGCAATGTAAAGCCTTTGGTCGGCAATATCAATGAGTTTAAAAATATCATCGGTCTCAAGGGGGAAGACGGCTATACCCTGGCTCACCGTTGGTGCAGGGACTTTTCCTTTTTCCAGATGGTTCAACTTCATCTCGCTCATGGTCTTCTGGATGCGACGCGCGACCATCAATGCCTGCTGCCCATTCGCACCGGGTAACGCTACAGCGAATTCTTCTCCTCCCCATCGCCCGACGAAATCTGTACTTTTAATGTGTGAGCGTATAGCGCTTACAAGAGATTGAAGAACTGAATCTCCAAACAAATGCCCGTAGGTGTCATTATATTGCTTGAAAAAATCCACGTCGAGCATGATTACACTCAGAGGTGATTGATTTGACCGTCTTTGTTCAGCGTTCTTGCTCAGCATTTTAAGAAAATAGCCATGGTTATAAACACCTGTCAGACTGTCTAAATGCGATTGGTATTCAACCTCAGAGAGATGATGGGCATTATCCAGAGCAAATGCGGCTTGTTGTGCTAGATTTTCGAGTAATTGCATATCCATCCGGTCGAAAGCGTTTGGTCGATAAGAAGCGACTCCGATTACACCTTTGTAATGAGCCGTGTGAATCGGAACTCCCATCCACGATAAGCTTATTTTATTCTTTCCGACGATTCTCATCTGGACGCCTTCCAAGTCGGGCTCATGACGTAGATCCGGTAGGAAGAGTGGCTGCTCATTTCGAATGACCCAACCGCTTAAACTTCCCGCAAGCGGGATTCGTTCAGGGGCAAAATACTCACCATCATCATAGAAAAGATCAAGTTGAAGGTAATCATTTCCATCAACAAGACCAAGAAAATAAGTATCTGCGTCCATCGAATCTTGTATTGCAGCACTTAGAAGACTCATCACCTGTTCAGTCTCAAGTGAGGCAGCGATTTTTCGTGCGAAATCATTAATCTCCGCCAACCTGAGGATTCGGCGGTACATCATTTCCGATAATAGAAAGTATGTCTCAGACACGGCGACTGATACCACAAGCAAGCCTACTGCTTCAAACAAGGTTAACCAGTTGAATGGGTATTTATACAATGCCAACAATGTCGTCGCCGACACAATACCTATCATTAAAAAAGTCGGTCCTCGTCCATTGATGATGGCGATAATTATGGCTGTCAGTAAACATAAAATGTAAAAAAGACTATATATTTGTCGGGGAATATAAATGGCAATCAATCCCAGGCCTAATCCGCTTATTACAGCGATTATCCATTTTATTTTTTCAAGCTGGTTAGATTTGGGAAGAATAAAATAATAAAGTATAAATGCAGAAAAAATACCAAGCCAACCGATAAAGAAGAAGAACCTTTCGTTAAAACTACCTGTGGCACCATACCATGTGCTATAAATTGCCAGGATAAATAAGAGAACGACTGTGCTGATTAATACAGGTAATATCAGACGTTGTTGTTCTTGAGCGGAAATACCCTTGGTAGGGGAAGTATAAGGTTTCATAGCGCTAAGTATTTGGTGATTTCGCCCTCTTTTGCCAATTCCTCAAGTACTTCAACGATCTTTGGATCAAAATCTTTGCCCGCATGACTCTGTAAATGATTTATAGCCTCATTAATTGTAACTCTTTGTCGGTAAGGACGGGTGCTTGTGAGTGCATCAAATACATCCGTGACAGCAAACACTCATGCCTGGAGTGGAATTTCTCCACCCTTCAACCCAATTGTATATCTGTTGCCATCCCATCCCTCTTGATGATACCTGATAATTGGTGTTGCGTCGTGTAGAAATGGGATTTCCTCAATCATCCGTGCGCCAATATCTGAGTCCGACGCAAAGGATGCCTTTCATTTTCGTTAAGCGGACCCGGTTTGAGAAGGATATTGTCACTGATGCCAGTCTTGCCTATGTCATGAAGCAAGGCACCTCGCTCCAATGACTTAAGTTGTTCAGATGGCAAACCAAGCTGCTTTCCAAGATGATAGGTGAGTTTGCCGACACGTGCACAATGCCCCTCAGTCTCTCTGTCACGCGCATCAAGAGCGGAGGATAGTGCGATTAGGGTCTGGTCGTATGTCGTTTCCAGTTCACGATATGCAGCCTGGATTTGCTCGCGCCGTTGCTGGTTTTCGGCAAGTAAAATCCCGCGCTCAAGGTCTAATGCTGCTTGGTTGGCTTGAGTATGAAGATCATCGGAATACCGCTGGTTTAGCAATCTGCTCTCTTACCTCCATGACCGTATGATTATTTTTCAATGCCTGCTTAACGAGAGACATGGGGTGATTTTTCCCGGTAGGCATCCCTTCGGCATAGATCTTAACTGGGCTTCTATCTCTCTTTGTGGGGTGAATAGTACAATTGTGTTGATAGCCAGTGTGAGTATAGGCACCCAGTCTCTTATTATCAAGTCAAAACGCCATATTGGCTCCCTTTCAATAACTAAAAATCCAAAAGCCAGAATGATAAGACGGATAGTTTTTTGGGGATTAAGAATGAGCACCGCTAATAAAGATAAGCTGGTCAAAAAAAACACCCAACCCCCGATCGTTGTCCAGATTATGGGGATGGGTGTGTACAAACGCGTGTTGATGTTTGGAGCCAAGAGCAAGCTCTGAGCTGGAAATGAGAGTATGAGGGCGGAGGTAAATACAGTCGCGTGTGGTGATAACCTGGTCATATCCATTGAAACAAGAATAGCATATGAATAAGGTTTTTACAACCCTGCTGTCATTTCAGTTAAGCAAAAGTGGGTATTGGAATAAGCGCTGCGATTATGGGATATGGAAAACAGGGTGACCTTGCGGACTTGTGAACAATGTAACAAGTTTAAATCCCTAATCTTTTTATCTGATATAATTTAAAAATGAAACCGGAAGGATTGTTAGGGCTAAAATAACTTTTCTTTCATTAAAAAAATACTTTATCGGCGAGTATAATATGCAAACTTTCTTTACTTTAGCGCAATACGACGAAATTGTGGGGATTATTCGAAGTAAAACCAAATACCAACCGAATATAGCACTAATTCTCGGCTCTGGTCTAGGTAGTTTAGCAGATTCCCTTGAGAGGCCGGTAATCATTCCTTTCAGCGACCTGCCTCATTGGCCCGCATCTACTGTCCCGGGGCATGCAGGACGGCTTCTCATTGGCATGCTCGAAGGGCAGTGTGTGCTCGTAATGCAAGGTCGTATCCATTTCTATGAAGGATACACAATGCAACAAGTGACCTTGCCAATTCGGGTCATGCAGCGTCTGGGCATAGAAATACTGATTGTGACTAATGCTGCCGGTGCTGTACACCCTGACTTTGCGCCGGGTGATTTAATGTTGATCACCGATCATATCAATTTTGTAGGTTTGTCGGGCTTTAATCCTCTCTTCGGGCCTAATATCGATGAACTTGGTCCTCGATTTCCGGATATGAGCCAGGCCTATGACCGCGAACTGATGCAACTAGCGCGAAATGCAGCTTCTGAACGAAGCATTTTGTTGCGTGAAGGGATATATATTGGTCTGAGTGGACCTTCATTTGAAGGACCAGCGGATTTAAGGTTTCTACGATTAATTGGCGCAGATTCTGTGGGTATGTCCACTGTCTCTGAAGTGACAGTTGCCCGTCATGGTAATACCCGGGTCCTTGGAATATCTGGAATCAGCAATAAAGCCAATCTGGATGGAAGTTCTGTAACTACACATGAAGAAGTGTTGGACGCGGGAATGGTTATAGCCCCCAAAATGGATTTGTTGATTCGCGGTGTTTTGAGACAACTTTAGCGGAAGTTGTGGGGTGGTATGGAGGCGCTTTTCAGGTTTCTGGCAGGTTATGAAGTCTTGATCTATGTTATTCTTGTCGTGGGCTTGGTAGTCACATTCCGCTGGTTATGGCGTGCTTACCATGAGACACAAGATGCGGTTTATGGACTTGAACATCAAATAGCAATGCGGCATATGACTACAGCGATTGTTGCAATACTATTGATAGCAATGTTAGCATTAGGTGAATTATTCATAGCTTCTTTTATAGTCCCAGACTTACCCGCCGTTACTTTTTTGCTGACCCCCACTGTTAGTTTGTTATCTACCCCTCAGAATACGCTTTTGCCTGAATTGGTAACCGCCTTCGCTGGGACTGCTACGATAACTGGTGGATTTAAATTCGATACATCGGGGTGTGTTCCCGGGGAGATCATGATAACTTCACCAATACCCGGTCAGGATTTGAATGGTATTGTTAAAATATTTGGGAATGTAAAAGTACAGAACCTTGGTTTCTACAAATTTGAGTTCACTTCCCGGGGATTAGAGAACTGGGCAACATTTTACGCAGGGCGAATCATTCAATCCGATCAGCCCATCGGTGTCTGGGATACTTCTCAATTGATCCCTGGGGATTATCAGATTAGACTTGTCGTCACAGATAACCAGGGTAAAGAATTTCCACCTTGCATCATTAATGTCCGTGTGACAGGGAGTTAGTAATTAAATATATGCCTGAAATTGAAATTCGCCCCGCAGTTGCAACTGACATTAAAACACTCATTTCACTCGAACATGCGAGCGAAAGTGATTATGTTTGGCAAGTGGACATTCATCGAGCTACTGGCGAAGTCGATGTTCTGCTGCGCGAAGTTCGCCTTCCGAGGACCATATCGGTCCATTACCCGCGCTCCACTCAGACTTTGGTGGACGATTGGAATAAGACACCCATGCTAGTTGCTGTTCTTAAGAACCAGTTGGTGGGTTATCTTCGTATGACTGATCAATTGGTTCCTAACACGGTTTGGATTACTGATCTTGTGGTCGGGACCACATTCCGCCGTAAAGGAATCGCGACTGCGCTAATTATCGCTGCCCATCAATGGGCGCAACAACGTGGTAGTCGCCGATCAGTTATTGAAATGCCTTCCAAGAATAATGCGGCCATCCAATTAGCACAAAAATTAGGTTATGAATTTTGTGGGTACAATGATCAATATTATGTTTCGCGGGATGTAGCATTATTTTTCGGGAGATTAATCTAACTTCTTCGTTCCATTGCGGCTGGGAAATATTAGGCGTTTGATCATTATTCGGGAAGGTATCTAATGTTTACTGGTTGGGAAAATGCTTTTCTGGTGGGATTTGATACGTTAAATCAAATTCTCACTGCCGGCATCGCAATCACTGCGTTTTCATTACTTCTATATGCACTTTCTTTTAACTTACGGGATCGGGTAGCGAGGTCTTTCGCCACAATCCTGGTATGCGTGGTCATTATTTTCGCTACAGAAGCTATTGCCAGTACAGTTCAAGGCTCTTACATCGCCGCACTAATGCGCCTGCAATGGGTTGGACTGGTATTCTTGCCATCGGGTTACCTCCATCTCTCAGATGCCTTGCTTGTTACAGCGGGACGTCCATCGCGTGGCCGTCGTCGTATCGCAGTGCGGTTGATGTATGTGCTCTCAATATTCTTTCTTGTTTTGCTTTTTATAGGGCAGCTTGTTGGGCCTCTTGTCCCAAATGGACAACCCGCTCCACACCTTCAACGAACCCTCTGGACAGAAGTTTTTACAATATATTACATGGCTGCGATGATTTGGGCGGGGATAAACTTCACCCGCGCTTACCAGCGCATGTTAACCCGTTCTGGTCGACGCCGCATGATTTATCTAATGGCAGGCGCTACTGCGCCTGCACTGGGATCATATCCCTATTTGCTTTTTGGCTCAAGTTTCGCCGCTCATTATCCCATGTTCTTCTGGATCGTTTCAGCTGCAATCAATATCGCCGTAGGGGCATTAATCATCGTCATGGCTTATGCTGTGGCTTTTTTTGGTGTATCCTGGCCAGACCGAGTAATAAAGAGCCGCTTATTTAAATGGATTATGCGCGGTCCTGTAGCTGCTTCTATTACATTGGCAGTGATGACCATCCTGAGGCGTTTGGGAGTGGAATTTTTCGGTCTGGAGTACAACGCGGCAGTGCCAGTTGCAGTGGTTGTTACTATCCTGGTGGCGGAACACGGCATTACCTTGGCAGCGCCCTACTGGGAGCGCATTTTCTTTTTTGGCGGAGACCGTTCTCAGTTATTGCTCCTGCAAAATATCGAGGAGCGCCTGCTAACGCAGGGGGACTTGCGCCAATTCCTCGAAGTTGTCCTGGCGGCAGTCCGCGATCATATGCAGTCACCTTCTGCATTTGTGGCTGCGATGGATGACGAATCCTTATCCCTGCTCGTTACAGCGGGGCGCCCATTAATGGAGACCGAAAATCTGACCGGGGCGCTTGAGGAACTTGATAGGGGAGACGACGAATTTAAGGAATTCATTTGGGATGGTTATTGGGTACTCCCGCTTCGACAAAAAACAAGTGAACTGGATCCCGATCAAACTCCACCATTACTCGGCATACTTGGCGTCGCTCGGCAGCCACAACAGACTCTTGAATCAGAGCAACGGCAGGCGTTATGGTTGCTTGCCAATCGTGCAGCCCTGGCGCTAGAAGACCGTAAACTTCAACAACGTGTATTCCGTTCCCTGGAAGATTTGGAACCTCAGGTTGATTTAATACAACGGATGCGAGCAGCAGGCCGTTATGACAGTAAGACCAATTTGCTCAGTGAGGAATTTGCCCCCGATTCTGACATAGCAACCTGGGTGAAAGATGCTTTAAACCATTATTGGGGAGGTCCTAAACTAACCCAGTCCCCTCTCCTCAACTTACAAATAGTACAAGAAGCCGCTTCCACTGAATATGAAGGCAACGCCCCCAATGCTTTACGGGCTGTGTTGAAACGCGCTGTGGAGCAAGTCAAACCTGAGGGTGAACGTCGGTTTACCACGGAATGGATTCTTTACAATATTCTCGAAATGAAATTTATTGAAGGACGAAAGGTCAGGGATGTTGCAAATCGTTTGGCAATGTCTGAAGCGGATTTGTATCGTAAACAACGTGTTGCTGTGGAAGCAGTAGCACGAGCGATGATTGATATGGAATCTCAAGCCCAAGTTGGAAAGTAAATTAGGAGGTAGAAATTAATGGTGATCAAAAAGCAGATTGCAACCGAGATCGAAACCCACTCCATAGATGACGGTTGGTGGGCATCTGTCCTGGCAGATGAAGAACGGCATGCTACCCCTATCCGGCAACACCTATCGCCAGCCTCTACGGTGAGGTCCGTTGAAAATCCCGTAACAGGACCTGACAAAGTTGTACAACCCGATTGGGAACAGACTCGTCTGGTTTATCAGCAGGATAAAATTGTCAAACTATGTGTGACGGGCTGCAACAGGGGTGGATTGTTGGTAGAGGGTGAAGGTTTGCAAGGGTTTGTTCCATTTTCTCATCTTGTCGAGATGAACAATCATCAAGAAAGTGATGGTCGTGAAGAATTCCTCTCCAACTACATAGGTCGTACTCTCAACTTGAAAGTTATAGAGTGTGTACCTGAAGAAGGGCGCGTCGTTTTTTCGGAAAGGGCTGCACGTTCAGAATCCGGATGCCGCACCCGATTGTTTAGCGAGCTTGAAATTGGGCAAAGTATCAAAGGCGATGTGACCAACATCACTGAATTTGGTGTTTTCGTCGACCTGGGGGGAGTCGAAGGGTTAATTCACATCTCAGAGCTCTCCTGGGGGCGGGTGATTCACCCGGCTGATTTCGTCAGCCTGGGACAAAAATTGGAAGTAATGGTGATTGATGTCTCACCTGAACGCTGCCGGGTGGCGTTAAGTCTGAAACGGCTTCAACCTAATCCATGGGAGACGGTTCGCAATCGCTATGCGGTAGATGATGTTGTTCCCGCGTCAGTAACCACGCTTGTCTCTTTTGGGGCATTCGCCCGCCTGGAAGAAGGCCTCGAAGGGTTGATTCATATATCAGAGATCCCGCTCACAAATGGGCAAACAGTTAAAGATTGCCTCACCCCTGGGCAAAAGTTGAAAGTCCGAATCCTGCAGATTGATGCAGCCCACCAACGCCTAGGCCTTAGCATGAAAATGGAAGAGAATTAATGCCGCAGCAAAAGTCAAACCGCTATCGCGTCGATGAACCACCTGACCTTGATTGGTTTGGCTGGTTGACTCGTATCAAAAGTTCATTCGGTCGCTTTTCATGGGATATTGGCGGCATTATCCTGATGGCTTTGGCGTTGATGCTTCTCCTAGCCCTCACCGGACTCACAGATGGCAGGTTGCTGTCCTTCCTCTCAAATGAACTGCGAACATGGTTCGGCTGGGGGAGTTTCCTTTTTGTGATCGCCACAGCGCTGGGGGGTCTGTTCTTAATGCGCAGACCAAAAGAGTCAATCTCTCTGCGCTGGGGGCGTGTGATTACCATCGAATTTACTGCTTTCTTTTTGCTTGCTTTCTTATCGGTAATTGGCGAACCCATCGGTAACCTGATTGGAAACCCTCTAAATTCATTGGAACGCGCTGAGGTAGGTATGGATGGTGGTCTAATTGGCTGGGGATTGGCCAATTTACTGGGTAGATACATCAGTCCCTTTCTCACGGGTCTTATCGTCCTTATAGGTTTATTTTTATCAGTCATCTTCGCCTTTGGTTTGTTGCCAAAGATCGAGATCTGGTTATATCGAATGGCGGGAGACGAGGTTCCCACGCACCTACACCCCATAGATCTTCCCCAAACTGTGATATCTGAACCTGCTGTCCGACCAACGCCGGAACCTGTCCCGCCGACTTCTGTTAAGCCTGCGCCTAAAAAGAATATCCCGCTAGAAAAGAAATTCCGGAAAGCATTTAAAGTCCCAGAATCTCAGGATGAAAAACCCGCTGCTCCCCTTCCTCGTGGAGAGCGGCTCCCACCTCTCAATCTGCTTCTGAGTGATCAGTCGGTACGTCCAGATGAAAAAACCATCAACCAGACGGCAGGAATGATTGAAAAAACACTCTCTGAATTTGGGATTCCAGCGCAAGTGGTGGGATTTCGGGTTGGGCCGACAGTCACCCAATTTGCAGTACAACCAGGCTTTATTAAAAAATCGGGATCAAATGAAGACGATCCTCAAATGATGAAAGTACGGGTTGCACAGATTGCCGCATTGCAGCGCGATTTGGCTTTATCCCTTTCAGCTGAACGGCTGCGAATTGAAGCACCAGTACCGGGCAAGCCATATGTCGGCATTGAAGTGCCCAACTCGCGGACATCTGTGGTACGATTGCGCCCAATCCTTGAAAGCGATGCATTCAATAAATTTGGCAAACCACTTGCCATGGCACTAGGAAGGGATGTTTCCGGCCAACCTGTAATAGCTGATCTGGCACGAATGCCTCATTTATTGATTGCCGGAGCAACAGGTTCAGGCAAGTCGGTGTGTATCACATCCATTGCCGCCTGTTTGACGATGAACAATGCACCCGAAGACTTGCGCATCGTCATGATCGATTCAAAAATGGTTGAGTTGATCCGTTTCAATGGCTTGCCTCACCTACTGGGTAAAGTTGAGACCGACATCAATCGCATCATGGGCGTTCTGCGCTGGGTGGTCGTTGAAATGGAACATCGCTACCGTCTGCTTGAAGGTGCACGGGCTCGTGATATCGATGTGTACAATCGTCGTTCAGCTGTTCGCAAGGATGGTTCCCGGGTATTACCCCGGATCGTAGTAATGATCGATGAATTGGCGGATCTGATGATGAACGCTCCCGATCAGACCGAGCATAATTTGGTTCGCCTGGCGCAAATGGCCCGCGCGACAGGCATTCATCTCGTCGTAGCCACCCAACGTCCCAGCACCGATGTCGTTACAGGTTTGATCAAGGCTAATTTCCCGGCACGGATTGCGTTCGCTGTAACGTCAGGGGTAGATAGCCGGGTTATTCTCGATACACCGGGTGCAGAAACATTGCTGGGGCGTGGTGATATGCTCTTCCAGATTCCCGAAGTTGGCAATCCGTTGCGAACCCAGGGAGTTTATGTGACAGATCAGGAAATCGAACGGATCATTGCCTTCTGGCAAAAGATGGCAGTCGCTGAGACTGAACCACCGCCGTGGGAGACAATCTTATCGGAGCCAGAAGAAGGTGAAGACACGCTGATAGAGCAGGCTATTGAAGTCGTCCGACAGGGTCAACATGCCAGTGCGTCACTCCTTCAGCGGCGACTTCGAATCGGATATCCTCGGGCGGCTCGATTGCTAGACCAACTGGAGGAGCTTGGTGTGGTCGGTCCATCACAGGGTGGCGGACGCGAACGCGAGGTCCTCGTTGATCCGGGCGAAGATGACGATACCGATGATGAGGCTTTATAAGTAACTCTGAAATTACATTCATGAAAATTTATAAGGTCAATATGGAACAAACGAAAAAACGAAATTTCACTGAAAATATGCGTTTTTGGTTTAGGGGAATCCTCGATCCGCTGGCTAATCTTCTGAATCAGATTGGCCTGACGCCTACTGCCATCACCTTGACTGGAGTTGGCGGTAATGTTGTGGGTGCAATCCTGATCGCAAACGGGCAAATGCTGTGGGGGGGCATCTTGGTTCTTCTCATGGGTCCCTTGGATGCACTGGATGGTACGATGGCGCGATTGCGAGGCGAAGCCAGCAACTGGGGAGCATTTGTAGACTCGGTTAGCGATCGCTACTCCGAGCTGCTCATCCTGGGAGGATTGTTGTATTATTATGCCGATCAGTTGAATATGCTCGGTGTAATGCTGGTATTTGCAGCTGCTGCGGGATCCGTTCTCGTCTCCTATACCAAAGCCCGTGCTGATGCCCTGAAGTTTGATGCCAATATCGGCCTCTTGACTCGCATGGAACGTTACATGATCCTGGCTCCGGGGCTGGTACTGGCTTTCTTCTACCCGATGATTTTATTGATTGCGGTTGCTATCATTGCGCTCTTGGCGAACATTACAGCGCTTCAAAGGATTTGGAAAGTTCGTATACAGGGCCATGAACTGCTAAGACAGTTGAAGCAAAATAGACCTTAGAGGTTGGAGAATAAAATGCCTCCTGATGGAATTCACATAACTCTTTTCGGTTACAGCCTGGTAATCCGGTTTTATGGCATCATTATCATGCTGGGTGCAGTCGCAGGCGGTTTTCTGGCCGCCCGTGAAGCTAAACGGCGTGGTTTTAACCCGGAAATAGTTTGGGACATGTTGATTTGGTTGATCATTGGGGGTGTCATTGGTGCGAGGCTTTGGCATATATTCACCCCACCGCCATCCTCCATCGCTGCTGGTTATACTACCGTGTATTATCTCACCCATCCCCTGACTGCCATTAATGTCAGGCTTGGGGGATTGGGGATTCCAGGTGCTGTATTGGGTGGCGTAGCTGCATTGTTCATATTTACACGTTACAAAAGTCTAAGTTTCGGGATATGGACGGATATCGCTTCTCCTTCTCTCGCGCTTGGACAGGCCATCGGGCGTTGGGGTAATTTCTTCAACCAGGAATTATATGGCGCACCCACCAACCTGCCCTGGGCGATATATATTGACCCGAACCACCGATTGCAAGGATTCGAGTCTATAGCACGATACCACCCGTTATTTTTGTATGAATCGCTTTACAGTTTGGGTAATGTGTTCCTTTTGTTATGGATAAGCCACCGTTTCGAAGACCGACTTAAACCCGGAGATGTTTTCCTTGTGTATCTGATAGTCTATCCACTCGGGCGTTTCTTGCTCGATTTCCTGCGGCTGGATGCTTCGATGATCGCGGGGATTAATTTCAACCAAACGATGATGGCAATTGTCGCAATTTCAGCAGCGATCGTCCTTTTCTGGCGTCACCGTCCTGTGAAAGTTTAATATCAGTTTTGTCAGGATGAGAACTTTTAGATAATTGTCATCTGAATTTGATCTAGAATCTGAATGGTTAAGAACTGTCCCTCTCCCCAGACTTGATTATTCCATTCATCCCTATAACGGGGCAGAGTTGGGGGGAGGGTCATATATTTTCAAGTCAGATCCTGGAAAGAAATCTCAATGATCAGTTGCTACGATCTCAGTAAACAATTTGGCGAGTTCTGGGCAGTGGATGGAGTCACGTTTGACGTTCAACCTGGTGAAGTGCTTGTCTTGCTTGGTCAAAATGGCGCCGGCAAAACAACCACCGTTCGTATGTTAACGGGGGTGTTGACTCCTTCACGTGGATGGGCGAAAGTTGCTGGCTTTGACGTCATGAAGGATCCGTCAAAAGTGCGTTCGTCAGTCGGCGTATTAACTGAGCAACATGGTCTTTACGCGCGAATGACAGCTGAAGAGTATCTGGATTTCTTTGGCCAGATCTATGATATTGAACCAGCAGCCAGAAAAGCGAGGAGCAATCAACTACTCGAGTATTTTGGGTTAAGTCAGGTAGCGAACCGGCGTACAGGTGAATATTCCAAAGGTATGCGGCAGAAACTTGCCCTGGCCAGGGCATTGATCCATGAACCGCCAGTGTTATTGCTTGATGAGCCAACATCGGCCATGGACCCCGAATCTGCCCGGTTGGTGCGCGATCATATTGCGGATTTACGCTCTTCACAGCGCTCTATCATCATTTGCACGCATAATTTGACTGAGGCCGAGTATCTGGCAGATAAAATCGCGATCATCTACCATGGCAGAACTATTATCCAGGGATCACTCGATGAAATTAAGCAGAAATTGATGGGACCCGCCGAATATGAAATTCGATTGGGAGGAGAGTGGTCCCTGGATCGGTTGAAACTCCCTGAAAATCTTAAGGTAACTGGTCACGGATCGCATAGTTTCGTTTATCAAGTTGATCAACCGGAAATAACGAACCCAGTCCTCGTTCAGAATCTTATTGGTCAGCAAATCCCTGTTATCTCCTTGCAGGAGGTCCCGCGCAGCCTTGAGCAAGTTTATCTTGAAGCCATGGCCCGCGTGGAAGAGGGGATGACGCTATGAAGCACGATTTCAAACAGGTCTGGCTGGTGGCGTCCCGTGAACTCCGTGATCAATTACGCGATTGGCGGATAATTTTTCCAATGATCGCGCTGACGATTTTTTTCCCCTTTTTGATGTATTACACCGCGCGCCTGGCAGTTGATTTCGTTAATAAATACGGAGCAGGACTGGTAGGAGAAAGGATGGTCCCGTTCCTATTAATGGTGGTGGGTTTTTTCCCTGTGACGGTGGCCTTGGTCGTAGCGCTGGAAGCATTTGTCGGAGAGAAAGAGCGTGGCACGATCGAACCTCTCCTGAGCAGCCCGTTGGCAGATTGGCATTTGTATGTTGGCAAGCTTATTGCAGGAACGATTGTGCCGCTGGTTGCCGCTTATCTTGGTATTAGTGTTTACCTGGTCGGTCTGTGGGCATCCGATATTCCTCTTCCGGATTCTTCCATGCTGGCCCAGACGGTAACATTGACAGCCGCTCAGGGGGTTCTAATGGTTAGTGGCGCTATGGTGATTTCAGCGCAATCCACTTCGGTCAGGGCTGCGAACCTACTTGCTTCTTTTATCGTCATCCCAGTTGCGCTTCTGATCCAAGGGGAAAGCATCCTCATGTTCTGGGGAACGAATCAAATTTTATGGTTGGCGGTATTTGGCGTAACTATTTTGTCTATCTTGCTTATTCGCCTTGGATTGGCGCACTTCAGACGGGAAAGCTTGATCGGACGTGAAATTGATATTTTAAATTTTCGTTTTATTTGGGCTACCTTCAAAAAACAATTTCTTGGTGCGGCACGCTACCCATGGGAGTGGTACAGGGATACATATGGCACACTGTATCAACAGCGATATTCATTGATTATTGTCGTCGTACTCGGGATTCTTGGGGCAGTTGCGGCATATTATTATGCAGTCATTAAAATGCCATTTTTATTGGAAACAGCCGGTCATGAAGGAATTAAAGATATCATTTCGCAGGTTAAACAGAGTTTTATTTTTGAAGTTCCAACATTGAGTTTCAGCTATATTTTCTTGAACAACCTGCGAGCGCTTTTTGTGAGCCTTCTCCTCGGGATTGTGTCATTAAGTGTCGGTGGAATGATGACTTACTTATTGAACATAGGTCTGGTAGGTGGGATATTGGGGCTTGCGGGTGGGTTGGGTTACTCACCGCTGATGGTATTATTTATTGGAGTACTCCCTCATGGAATTTTCGAGATTTCTGCGATAGTACTCACCAGTGCTGCCATTCTCCATATGGGTGTGATGCTTGTCACACCCGACCCAAATCGTACCATGAGTCAGGTCTTTATCGAGTCGATTGCAAATTGGTTCAGAATAATGGTCGGTTTTGGAATCCCCCTGCTGATTATTGCCGCCGTAATTGAAACCTATGTAACTCCACAATTAATTACGTACTTCTTAAAATAAGACTTGCTATTGGCAAGGTTAATCTCAACACGAAGATGAAATTTTGATCACAGCGGATGAAACTCCCGCTGTGTGCTTTACCAGCCAATAATAAAAGGTTCCCATTCGTGGTTGTCAATGACATGACGCCCGAAGATATAATGAGCACTCGCAGGAGGTTCCTTCGGCAGATGTAATAATGTCATGTGAGCTTCTTCCAACCGCCTCCCGCCCTTATGGTGATTGCATGCAGCACATGCAGTGACTACATTGGTCCAGACATGCAATCCACCCAGATGACGTGGCAGTACGTGGTCTATGGTTAAATCAGTACCATGACGTCCACAATACTGGCATGTGTACCCATCGCGACGGAAAATCTCCCGCCGGGTTAACTTTACCCTCGGTCGTGCTCTTTGAATCATATGCTCTAATCGGATAACGGATGGGCGTGGATAATTTTGAGAAACTGTGCGGATATATCCGCGGCCGTTCGCAATGAGTGCCGCTTTCCCAGACAGAATTAACCCGATTGCCCGCCTCGTATTGCAGACATTGATCGGCTCAAAATTGGCGTTCAGAACAAGTACCTGCACCTGCATAACGCCTCCACAATTGGCAAAATTATAGCATAATCAGGTCATTGAGATTTCCATTTCTGAAAAATGCAGAGCAAGTTATATCTCTAGAATAAAGAGAACCGGAAAACAGATCTTTCTGTACTTTTGTTTAGGCAAGTAGGTTTTTCCACGGAGTAAGACTATGAATATTCTCATCACGGGTGGCACTGGACTTATTGGTAGACCGCTCATTCACTCCCTGCTATCAAATGGACACCGTGTCACTGTTCTTAGTCGTAACATAAAAAAAATATCTGCTTCTCCAGCCTTGCAGGTATTGGAATGGGATGGCCGGACTGTAACAGGCAGGGGATTCCAGCTTCATAAAATTGATGCTGTAATAAACCTTGCTGGAGAGAATATTGGCAGTTTCCCCTGGTCAGTAAAACGAAAGCGGACTTTTCGAGAAAGTCGTCTCAATGTTGGAAATGTTCTGGTAGAGGCTGTCCGGAATGCCGAGTCGCGCCCTCGGGTGTTTATACAGGCGTCAGCAGTCGGTTATTATGGTCCGCATGGAGATGAGCGAGTGGATGAGTCCACTGCTCAGGGAGGCGATTTTTCTGCCAAACTTTGTATCGATTGGGAAGCCTCTACCAAGCCAGTTGAATCAATGGGGTTACGCCGAATTATCATTCGTACAGGAGTTGTACTCGCGAATGACGGTGGGGTTCTTCCACTTATGGCTCTTCCAGTACGGTTGTTTGTAGGGGGTAGATTGGGTGGAGGCGGGCAGGGATTTCCGTGGATCCATATTGATGATGAAGTTAATGCAATACAATATTTATTGGAAAATGAATATTCTCAAGGTGTCTATAACCTGTCTGCACCAAACCCTGTCTCCAACGCGGATTTCACCCAAACGCTTGCGAGAGTATTACACCGACCTTATTGGCTTCATGCACCTCAATTTGCGATCAAGCTTGTCTTGGGAGAGATGAGCACTTTGTTACTCGATGGACAGTATATGCTCCCCAAGAGGCTCGTCGAAGGTGGGTTTAGGTTCAAATACGAATTGGTTGAGTCCGCATTATGGGATTTATATAGCGATAAATAAGATTTGCTCCCATGGATAGTTTTCTTGCAAAATAGGACGTTTTTGCTATGACAATTATTTGTATCATCGCGTACAATGGCATATAATACACAGGTTTAATTCAGGTGAGTGATGCAAACCGGGACTATTAAACGGCTGGCAGATATTTATCTTGGTGCTTTTCAACGCCTGGGTGTGTCTTGTTCAAACAAGAGAGCCAGGAAATTAGCTGCCAACGTTCAACTGGCTATGACAGCTCATGGTCGGAATTATCATAACCTCGATCATGTATTCAGCTTCGTCGACCCGGATGATCCAATTTGCACTCTGGCTGCCATGTATCACGATGTGGTTTATTACCAGGTGGATTTAGGATTCATACCGGAAGTCCTGGCGATTATCATTCCCTATATCTACGAACTCGAAGGTGAATTCTACATCACAAAGACCATTCCGGCCGAAGATCCCTTGATCTGGATGACCCTCGATGTTTTTGACTTGAAAGCAGGTCAGAAGCTGACCTCAGTGGATGCACTGAATGAATTCTTAAGCGCTCTCGTGATGGTAAGGGAATTGGGAGATCTCGTCGATCGTAAGGATTTGCTGCGAATGATTGTTTGCATCGAAGCTACCATACCATTCCGTACCAGAGATAAAAATGGGCTGACGCCGTTCGAAGTGATGGAAAAAAGACTTCGTCATGTGGCGAAGAAATATTGTTCATCTCCATTAAAAACGCGCGAGATCGAGAATACCATCAAGACCGCAGTAGTTTTTGCAAACAAAGATATCGGTAACTTCTCGGAGTCTGAGCCGGCTCGTTTTCTTGATAATACCTGGAAGCTTCTCCCTGAAACCAATGCTGCTCTGCGTGACAGAGATGCATATAGTATCCGCACATATCGCCTGGCACTTCAAAAAATGAGAGCCTTCATGATGTTTGTGGAACCAGAATTGGTCTTCGGTCAATATCACGGAGTACCACCCGATGATGAATATCACCAGATGATTGAACTCGCGCGAGCCAATATAAATATCGCCCGAGAATATTTGCGAATTCGCCTGGTGGCGATTGCTATTCTTGAAGCTCTTGCTCAAGTGTCTGGGGGTGACACTCCTCTTTCAATTTTTATGGGTGATCTGTCCGATCAGACAGGGAACGTTCGCCGTATCGAAGATTTTCTTCCCGATATTCCCGCGCCACCCTGGGTTAATCAGGCTCCTGTCATCCGTGATCTACTGGAAGTTGGTCGCGCCAGTGAGTCCGATTTTGATACTCGTAATTCGCCATTATCTCTCTTCGTTTTTAAATCCCTTACCCCTCAGCAGATGGAAAAGGCATTTACGATTACACTTGATTTCTTTTCCAGCAAACTTAAACCAGAAGACTTTTTGGAACAGATGGATCAACCGGTAGTGGCGGCGATCGCACGTGCTAGTGCTTCCCTGGTGCTCATGCGCAGGGATAAATTAATAAAATATGGGTCAGCTGCCTAATGGATTTTACTCTCCCCCCAGGGATGCCTGGGCAGGCGTCCTTGTTTTGCATGCTTGGTGGGGTGTAAACCCCTTTATCGGGGGGGTTGTTACAGGTTTTCAAAATTGGATTATGCCACTCTGGCACCTGATTTGTACGATGGAAATGTAGCAGATTCGGGGGAAAATGCGAAGCGACTCCGGGCGGCTCTCAAGAAAACTCGTGCTGAAGAATTTATTCTTAACTCCCTGGAAAATCATAAGGCGCAACCCGCCTGTTTCGGAAAACCTCTAGGTTGGATTTGGTTTTCTATGGGTGCCTACTATGCCCTCTGGCTCGCTACTCAACCCAAATTTCCAAATGCGATAGCGGTTCTGTTCTATGGAACTCGCAGTGGGGATTTTGCCCATTCAAATCAGCCTTTCAAGGACATTTTGCTGAGTCGGATCCTTATGTCGCATCCTCCGGTATACGAAAATTTGAAAAGAATCTCATGCAAGCTGGCAATGTTGTTGATTTCTATAATTACAAAGATACCACACACTGGTTTTTCGAAAGTAATCGTCCCGAGTATCATCCTGCAACCGCAGATCTCACCTGGAGTCGAACAATCGAGTTCTTAAATCTATACCTAACTTGCTGCCGAATTATCTGCTGTATAATTGGCACATGACCGAAAGTAATGTCAGAACATATAAACCGGAATTGCAGTCTCGCCGGTCTGAGCTTGTAGCATGGGGATTGGCTATCGCATCGCTAGTCGGTTTATTGTTCTTAAATCTTGGTGGCATGATATTCTTCTGGTCACTCGTTTTTGTGGTTTTCTTGATATTTGCTGCCTTGAGCATATCACTCGGTAATTGGATGGATCGCAAGACACAAATTAGAGTTGACAATGAAGGTATCGTTTTTCGAAACGGATTGCGTAATGTTCGCTTGGATTGGCCTTCAATTAATATCGTGAAGACAATTCCAGCCCGCTGGGGAGAAAAGGTCCAAGTGATCGGTGCGAAGGCACATTTCGAGTTCAACACCCTGGGAGAGGTAATTTTCCAGCAAAAGGTGCAGGGACGAGTTGGTTTTCAGCAAGGAAAAGGTATTATGGACGAGATTATCCATAAAAGCGGATTAACATCAGTTGCAAAGAACGGTGACTCATATTATTATTCTCGTCCGTAGTTATTTACTGTGGAGGATTAGCGCGCCTGCCACAGCAGGCGCATTTTTATTAATCGCATTACATGATGAAGGAAATAACACCGGAGGCCACAATGAACATCGATGAACAAGTTGAACTGTTGATGCAGGGCACTGAATATGGCGATGAACAGCTAGAGAAAACCATGGCGGATGAGCTCCGCCTGAGGCTGGTTGAAGCTGAAAAAGAGGGGCGCAAGTTACGGGTGTATTGTGGCTACGATCCTCGGACAAGTGACTTGCATATAGGGCATACGGTCACCATGAGAAAACTGCGTCAATTCCAGGATTTAGGACATGAAGTAACTTTTCTGATCGGCACATACACATCGCTGATTGGTGACCCCTCCGATAAGGACAAACTTCGTCCTCTACTAACACCTGAGCAAGTCGAACAAAATGCAAATTCATATGCCGAGCAGGCATTCCGTGTATTGGATCGTGGTAAGACGAAAATTCGATATAACGCTGAATGGCTTTCCGAATTATCTTTCGCAGATTTGATACGCCTGGCGTCGAACTTTACCATTCAACAATTTTTAACCCGGGAAAATTTTCGCGTACGCTGGGATCAGGGCGATGCGATTCACCTGCATGAGACATTTTATGCGATCATGCAGGGTTATGACGCGTATGCTATGAAGACCGATGTGCAGGTTGGCGGAACTGATCAACTTTTTAATATTATTACAGCTGCTCGTAAAGTAATGACCTTCATGGGAGAAGAACCGAATATTGGCATCATCATGGGCATTCTACCTGGAACTGATGGCGTAGTGAAGATGAGCAAGTCTCTTGGGAACCATATTCCACTCAATTCAACACCGGAGGATATGTATGGTAAAGTTATGTCCATTCCGGATACAGCTATGGGTCAATTTGCCCGCCTTGTTACGCGTTGGCTTCCAAGGGAAATTGTAGAATTTGAGTCAGGTTTGAAATCTGGTTCTGTTCATCCGCGCGATGCTAAAATGAAATTGGCTCGAGAGATTACTGCAACTTATTACAGTGAGGGAGAAGCGGATGCCGCCCAAGAGTCATTCATACGGCTTTTCCAGCAGGGGAATATCCCTGCTGCCATGCCAGAGTATACCCTTCAACCCGGACAGAGCGTCATTGACGTCCTGATCTCCGCCAGCCTGGTTTCAAGCAAAAGTGAGGGTCGGCGGATGATTGAACAGAAAGGCGTAAAACTGGATGGCGAGACAATAATGAATTTCGATGCTGCTTTACCACATCCAGGTGTGCTGCAAGTTGGGAAGAGACGGTTTGTCAGGGTCGTTTAATTACGGATGGAAATGAAAGGCTCTAGAGAAGATTATTGTCCTCCCCGAGCTTTTAGGTTAACCCATTTCGCCGGCTTCGACCAAATCCATAAACACCTCAACAATCTTCGGGTCGAATTGGATCCCTGCCTGTTCCTTAATGTAATCAATCACCTTATCCCTGACCCAAGCGCTTCGGTATGGACGGTCGGACAGGAGAGCGTCCCAGACGTCGACCACAGCAAATATCCTCGCTGGAGCCGGGATCTCCTCTCCCTTTAATCCTCTTGGATATCCGTTTCCATTCCAGCGTTCATGATGGCAATATGGAATGTCCATCGCCTTGCCGAGATATTCAATAGGTTTAAGCAGCGCATAAGCGTAATCTACATGTTTTCGCATGACCACCCATTCCTGATCGGTGAGCGTGCCTGGCTTGCGCAGGATTTCATCAGGTACACCCATTTTGCCAATATCGTGAAGCAATGCTCCTCGGCGGATCTGGATCAAATCATCCCCATCAAAACCCAGTCTGCGCGCCAGTTTTAGCGTCATTTCGGTAACACGCTGTGTGTGTCCTTCAGTTTCTTGGTCGCGAAGTTCGAGTGCTTTGCCCCACCCTTCTAGTGTGGTGTCGTAAGCCAATTCCAGTTCAATGTTGGAATGCTGTAAATTTGTAAATAATTGAGTATTATCAATTGCAATTGCCGTCTGTCCCCCCAGCGATCTTAGGAATTCCAACCAGTCAGAGGCCGGTGAGAAAGGTTGTCGCATAAAGACTTCGAGTACGCCTTTAATTTGACCTTTGGCATTTAAAGGTACATTGAAGTAGCTGAGGAATCCTTCCTGGAGAAAATATACCGGAACGGAATCGGATTCGCGTATGTCGGTAATCGCAAGCATGCGATTCTCAAGTGAAGTTACACCTGCAAAAGGCTGTCCCAGTCTCAGGTGAAGTCCCTGTATGGCAGATGTTCGAAACCCGCGTCCTACTGAAAAATCCAAAGTTTGCGCAAAGGGGTTATAGAGGAGAATACTCGCAGCATCGACTTTGAGTTGATTGACCACATGATCAATAATGACATCCAGAGTGGTTCTCAAGTCAAAACTGGAACCAATTGCTATATCCACGTCCCTTAAGGCGGTTAACTGCTCGACTTGTTGCTTGCTACGTGTAAATAACTGAGCACGATGGATCGCATTCCCCGCCATCTCTGCGATAGTGGTCAAGAGGTTAAATTCTCCGATAGTTAACTGGCGTGGATGTTGCACGGAAATAAACAGGACACCAATCATTTCGCTCGAAGTACGAATAGGAATACCCGCCCCCCCCCATCCTGGAGGAATGGACTTACGATTTTGTCTGGAGATATTCTTGTCACTATGGTAATCCACAACTGAATAGGCCGTCTCCGTCATGAGAATATGGCCTACCAACCCTTCATTTCTCTTCCGCTGGGTAATTTGTAGCTGCGTAAACCATCCCTGGGCTACTATTTGGCTAATAAGATCTGCGTTATTGGCATAGAGCCAGATAGAACCGGCATCCGTTCCAAGTGCCTCGAGAGTTTCTTGAAGCAATTGAGGCAGCATTATTTCTTCAGTCATTGAAGTGCGCAGTGTAGAAGAAATACGGTTGACAACTTCAAGCTCTCTTAAGCGACGCCGAGTTTCCTGGAAGAGACTGGCATTGCTGATTGCTGCGGCAGCCTGATACGCGAATGTTTGTGTCAGCACTGCAGTGCTGGTTGTGTAAGCATTCGGTTTATCACTATCCAGGGTGAGATATCCTATGACCTCATCCCGCGAAATTAATGGCACTCCCATCCAGCTGCGTATTCTCTTCGGGGTGGGACCCCATTTCGAATAACGATCATCATTATGCACATCGTCAACGATAACGATCTGTCTTTTATCGTGCACTTCTTGAAGTAATAAGCTGGGTCCGGCAAAAGTCATCTTTAATATTTCTGAGTTATTGGCGAAGCCCTGCGCAGCGACAATGTGTAATGCTGGCGATTCGTTTTCTGAAAGAAAAATGCAAGCACTATCATAGGGCACAACTTTTTTGACTGAACTCAATATCGTGTCTAAAACGATCTCGAGATCGAGTGAAGTAGAAATAACCGCAGCTGCCTGCCGTAGGGTTTCAGATTCCTGAAGACGACGATGTTCGCTCTCCAAAAGACGGATTTTTTCCATTGCTATAGAGAGTTGTCCGGCAATGGTGGTCAACAAGCGAAGATCGTCCTGCGTGTAATAGGCATATATCCGGCTTTCAACATTTAGCACGCCGACATTGCGTTCGCCGATACGCAATGGGACAGCCATTTCAGATTTGATATCTGGATTGATTGCAATATAGCCCGGGAATAGATTTACGTCAGGGATAAGGAGTGGTACGCCATTCTTAAACGTCTGCCCAACTACTCCGGATTCTACATTGATGGGCTTAGAGGGAAAATTGCCAGTCATCCCACGATAAGATGGATGACGAACCAGCGCATTTATTGATTCGTCAAACATAACCACACCGCAGTTATCAGGGTAAAGCAAATTGCCAATAGTCTGGGTGGTGGTCGAGATAAGCTCGTCAATACTTGCTGATTTCATCCCTGTTACTGATACCGCCTGCAGCACTGTTAATTCATTGAGCTGGCGTTGCAGGGCATATTCCGCGTCTAATCGCTGGATGGCGGCTCCAAGAATATTGGCCGATGTTCGCAAGGCGTCAATTTCTGCCGAACGCCAGCTCCTTTCTTCTTTGCATTCGTCGAAACCAATAAAACCCCACCATTCTTGACTAACAAATATGGGCATGCAGGCAATGGATAGAATTCCTTGAGTATTGAAGACATTTTGCTCTCCAGCGCTCATTTCTTTGACAATGCCAAATACGGGTTGCCCTTGTGTCATGAGCGGGATCCAGTGGTCGAATCCTGCCTGGATGAAATCAAAGCCAATCATATCCGGGTTATTAATTTGGGCTTGAATTCCTGGAGCAACCCACTCGTATATCTGGTCTGATACGATTCGATTTTCTTGTGTGATCCGATTCTGAAATATATATGCGCGGCTGACATCAGCAGCCTGTCCGAGTTGTTCCAGTACTGATTGGATGTTTTCACGCCATGAGGCAACAAGGAATTTCTCAGCGGCTGCACTGACGGCTTCCATAATGGCATCGCGCCTTCGTAAAGCCTCCTCAGCGTGTTTTTGCTCAGTAATATTTAGCAGCACCCCTTGCCAGTGGTGTGGTCTGCCTTCTCCATCGAACATTATGATTGCTTCGTCACGGACCCAGGTAATGTGTCCATCTCGAGCTA
The DNA here is from genome assembly GCA_041479025.1 of Anaerolineae bacterium. Lineage (GTDB taxonomy): Bacteria > Chloroflexota > Anaerolineae > Anaerolineales > Villigracilaceae > JBGPQJ01. Next base: position 3,909 of record JBGOXG010000009.1, on the reverse strand, counting down.
TCAAGCGATATTCCATTCGAAATGGTTCAAGACTTTGATTGGTGCGGATGTTTTCCGCTTGGACTATTTCTCGATCTTCCGGATGGACAATGGACAGCCAGAAATCCTTGTTGTTTGTCCAGTCTTCCGCGGAATACCCACAGATTTCTTCGATTCTATTGCTTATATAAAATGTGCTGCTTGAATCATCAATTGCGTCAACATAAGTGGCCGCGGGGCTTTGTTCTACCAAAACCCGATACCGGGCTTCCGCTTCACGAAGCGCAGCCTGCTCACGGACAAGTTCTGTTCGGTGAAAAGCATTTTCAATGACAGCTGGAAGTTTATAAAGATAACCCGGATTCTTTACCACGTAGTCAGACGCACCCAGTTTGATGGCTTGTAACACAACCTCTTCACTTCCATGGCCGGTAATCAGGATAACCGGGATATCCAATTTGCGATTCTGGTATAGCTCCTTAAGCACTTCTATTGCATTTAACCCGGGCAGCAGGTAATCGAGCAAAATAACATCATATTGATCGCGCAAGCTTCCTTTGTAGAGTTTGTGGAATACTTCATCAGCAGTTGAGACAAATTCGATCTGGATATGGGCTGCATGTTTAAGCATGTGCCGACGAGTCAGATCAATGTCGGTTTCATTATTCTCTGCATAGAGGATACGCAAAGCACGGGATTGTAGTGCAATTTCAGCATGATGCCGATCCAGGGCGCTTTGAAGAGTGGTAGGCAGTCGAGCGAGATAATCCTCCCTTTTTGTGATGTAATCATCTGCACCGGCTTTGAGGGCGGCAATGGCGGTATCTTCATCGCTTCGACCGGTCACGACGACGACAGCATAAGGCAATCGTTTGGATCGGATATGACTCAATAAATTCAACCCGTTACCGTCTGGCAGATTCAAGTCAGTAAGCACTAGGTTGTAATTGGCAGATGAATCCTCTAAATGCTGAAATGCATCGTGCAAGCTATGGACAATATCAACATTAAATGTTGGCGAGGCTGTGTTTAAAGCCCGCTGGGTAAGGAGAGCATCATTGGGGTTATCTTCAAGGTAAAGGATGTTCACCCTGAGCTCCTGGAATTATTTGAATTACAGTTACGATTGGCGTGGCAGAACATTTAATCTACACCAATAATTTTCAATCTGAACGGCAATCTCTAAAAATTTATCAAAATCAATTTCCTTGACAATATAGGAGTTTGCGCCGTACTCATAGGCTGTATGGACATCCCGTTCTTCAGATGATGAGGTAAGGACAACGACAGGAATATGCTGATAAAGGGAATGCAACTTTAATGTCTTAAGGACTTGTAATCCGCCAATCTTCGGTAGCTTTAAATCAAGAAGAATCACCTTTGGGATCGGCATGCCAGATTCCCATTTTTTTATATATCCAATCGCTTCTTCGCCATCACTGGCTACCTCTATGGATACGGGTAATTTATTCATTGCGAAAGCGCGCTTGGTCAAGTCAACATCCATGGGATTGTCCTCGACAAGCAGTAGTTTATTCAGGGTGTCACCATTTGGTTTCATGCGAATTATTCCTTAGTCAATTTTATCTTTTATCTTCATCAAGAGGGGGATTTCTAAGAAGAATGTAGCACCCATCCCTGGTGCGCTTTCCGCCCAGACGCGTCCCCCCATATGTTGCATTGCTTTCCTAACAATGGCTAATCCAACCCCGGTACCAGGAAATGTATCATTCGTATGAAGGCGCTGAAAAATGTCATATATTCGATCATGGAATTGCATATCGAATCCGATTCCATTATCACGGACCCAAAGAACGCAAGTTGATTCAGTTTTGTAACCGCCCAGGGTGATTTTCGGATCATTCACTCCTCGTGTAAATTTTATCGCATTGTCAATTAAATTCCTCAATGCTTGAGAAAGGCTTTCAGAGTCAGTCTGGACCTTATCGCACATCTCCTCGATGGTGATCTGGATGCCTCTTTCCTTAATCTCATGTTCTCTTTGTCCCAGGAGGGCTTCAATCAATATTCTGGGATTTATTGTGGTTGACGTTATAGACCGCCTTTCCATGCGCGAGTACGCAAGCAGGTCATCTATAAGCTGACTCATTTGTTGTGCACCTTTTCGGATGCTTTCCAGGAACATCCTGCCCTCATCGTCTAATTTTTCATGGTATTCATCAAAAAGAAGACGACTGTATCCATCAATTCCGCGCAAGGGAGCTTTTAAATCATGGGATACCGAGTATGAGAACGACTCTAATTCAGCATTGGCAGCTTGAAGTTTCTTGGTTGTTTCGGCAAGTTTAATATTCGATGCTTGAAAGTCTTCGAGCAATAGCGCAAGGGCTTTGTTCAATTCCTCAACTTCTGCCACTCGCTGCTGCAATTCGTTAGTGCGTTCAGCATAATCCCCTTCCAAATCCTCTGCATAACCCTGGACTTGTTGATAAAGGCGAGCATTTTCAAGCGCTGCAGCAGCTTGATGGGCGTAGGTTTGAAAGAAATTCACCCGTTCAGAAGTAAAATAATACGCTTGATCACTGAATAGACTCAGTACGCCGAATGACCTTTCATGACTCACCAAGGGAAAAGATGCGTGGCTACAGAATCCAGCTGATTTGGCTAACTCATACCAGGGGCCGAATTCGGATGTGGAGGAAAGGTCGTTGAGAATAACAGGTTCGCTCTTTTGAATTGCCTGCCCACTTGCATCCAGCCCTTCCGGTGCTTCATCCCACCGAACCGTTATTTGTTGGGGATAAGTGTTATTCACGGGATAAGATGTAATCAGGCTTACACTTCCATCCGATTTTGCCTGCCCCAGCCAGGCAAGTTTCACGCCGAAAGTGTCCACACACGATTTCACCATTCGATTGCTTAGGTCCATTAATTCCAGGCTTTTTGATAATTCCTGTGCACCTGTATAAAGAGCCTGGAGCATAGCAAGTTGCTGGCGTGCTTTCTGTGATGCTTCAATGCGCTCAGTAATATCTGTCAGTATTGCGACCCCGCCTGTGTAATTGCCTGATTTATCATGGAATGATCGGGGCGAGAAAATGGTGGTTAAATGCTGTCCGGTTTTAGTAACCCAGGCAATATCGAAAGTTTCCCCTCCACCCCGTTTTAGTTTTTCAGATTGCTGTTCATAAACAGGGACATGTTTCGGGTCGATGAATGCTGTTAGTGGGAGACCGATAATTTCAGAAGGAACCCGGCCGAGCATCTCCGCAAAGCGGTTATTGGTGTAGATGCAAGTCCCCTTTTCATCATGGGAAATAAAACCCACAGGTGAAGATTCCAGGATTGACTGATAGCGGGAATCGTCCGTCAGCCACGCGAACTTTGAGTTCGTTTGTTCAGCATCGTCAATCCCAAGAAACACGAGGCAATCGAAAACTTCGCCATCAAAAACTGGCAAAAGAAAATTGATAATGGGGTGATCGCCTATCTTGCTTTTGAAATTTATTGGATTCTTGGTCTGCATCGCCTTGTTAAAATGTTGTTGAAATTGTTCGCCTTGTTCTGGTGTTAAAACTTCAAGAATAGACTGACCAATAATCTGAGAGCCTGGCTTAGAAAATTGATTAAGAACGGCTTCATTTGCAAACAGAATCTTTTTCACCCTGTCGATAAGCATGGCAGGCTCCGGAATAGAGTTGACGAATGTGCGCAAGAAAGCATCGCTTTCAGGTTTAGTCATGGATATTGATTTTCTTTGCGCTGAGCCATTCATGCCTATCATTATAGCATTCTCGAATATAAGTCGAAAATTATTACCATCATGAATTTCTATTCCAATCCTTTACGCCGGGATTGAGCAACAAGTCGGGGGGTAAAAGTCAACTCAAATAATTGAAGAAGTCAACTCAACTTTAACCCGCATTTGTAACAAAATAGCGACACCTTCTAGCAGGAAAATTAGGAAAG
>JBGOXG010000193.1:0-4323 GCA_041479025.1 Anaerolineae bacterium | reverse complement strand
CAGGAACTTCCTGATCGTGGGAAAGTTGTCATCACGCGGCCTCAGTTACGGATTGGATATCTCGCCCAGGGTTTTGAACCTGTCCCCGGGGCGACGGTTCAATTATCCCTCAACCTGACTTCGGTTTCAGAGGCAGAATTAGAATCTGAGATCTCATCCCTCGCCTCAGCGATATCCAGGAACCCGGACGACTCTCCCCTTCTAAGCCGTTACGATCAAGCTCTCCGCCAACTTTCCTCGCCTGACCATCACCCGAGCGCGATCCTTGGCGCACTAGGTCTCTCCGAAATTCCGCTGGCTACGCCTGTCAGCAATTTGAGCGGTGGTCAAAAAACCCGTCTGATGCTGGCGCGGCTCTTGCTCGAAGAACCACAGCTCCTGCTTCTTGACGAGCCCACCAACCACCTTGATATCGCCATGCTCGAGTGGCTTGAGAACTGGTTGAATAAGTTTTCTGGAGCAGCATTAGTCGTCTCGCACGATCGCACGTTCCTGGACAACACCGTTACATCGATTCTCGAACTGGATCCGTCTACTCGCGGCATTCGATCTTATCCTGGTAATTATTCGGATTATCTGGAGAAAAAAATCCTAGAACGGGAGAAACAACTTCAGTCCTACCAGGATCAGCAGGAGGAAGTCGCCCAATTGCGCGCTGCTGCTGCCTACATACGTGGTTTGACCAAGATGAAGAAAGGTGGGAAAGCCGACGGCGGTGATAAATTTGCCAAAGGCTTTTTCGGGAATCGCGCGACTAAAAATGTCGTCGGACGGGCCAAACACATCGAAGCGCGTATAGATAAGCTTCTGGATGAGGAGCGAATCGAAAAACCCCGACCTTCCTGGCAGATGAAACTCGATTTTGCCGCACCATCCCACCAAAGCAAGGATGTGCTCGTCACGCAAGACCTTGCTATTGGGTATCCCGGTTGCAAACCTATACTCAGTGGATTGAATCTGAACATCCGCGCGGGACAGCGCATCGTCCTGACAGGTCCCAACGGGTGTGGTAAAACCACCCTGCTGCGTACCATTACCGATAATCTCGCGCCCCTTACCGGGATAGTAAAACTTGGGGTGAGTGTCCGGCTCGGATATATGACCCAAGAGCAGGAGAAACTAGATCCCGCGTGCAGCGCTTTGGAACACGTGCAACACGTTGCGTCGTTCAATGAAACCGAAGCGCGGAATTTCCTCCACTTCTTTTTATTCAGTGACGATGATCCTCTGCGTCCGAGCCGCGATCTGAGTTATGGCGAGCGCGCCCGGCTGGAATTGGCATTGCTGGTAGCGCAGGGGTGCAGCTTCCTGCTGCTGGATGAACCCATCAACCACCTCGACATCCCATCCCGGACACGCTTTGAACAGGCATTAACCCAGTTCAAGGGAGCAGTTCTGGCTGTTGTTCACGACCGGTATTTTATCGAACGATTCGCGGAGGAAATTTGGGTTTTAGATGATGGAAAACTGAACCAGCTTTAATCCCCTGAAAGCCGAGGTATTAATGACCTCAGCGTTCTTATTTTAGGGTAAAATTGCGCCTAATTTTCAGGAGGCTGGCATGAATTTCATTTTTCTTTCTCCGCATTTCCCACCCAACTATTACCAGTTTTGCGTCCATCTAAACGACCTGGAGGTGAACGTGCTCGGCCTTGCAGACGAACCCTATGAAAACCTGAACCCGGCTTTGAAATCCGCATTGAAGGAATATTTCAAGGTTGGAAATATGCATAACTATGGCGAGATGCTGCGTGCGGTAGGCTATTACACTTATCATTATGGAAAAATTGACCGGATAGACTCGCAGAATGAGTACTGGCTGGAGACTGAAGCCCAGTTGCGGACTGACTTCAATATTTTCGGGGTCAATAATGATCAAATACAAAAAATCAAACGTAAATCCTTAATGAAGGGTTTGTTTGTAAAAGCAGGTGTTCCGGTTGCACGTGGCAAAGTCGTACGGACACTGGCTGAAGCCAACGACCTCATTGAAGAGACGGGCTACCCGGTGGTGGCCAAACCGGATATTGGTGTGGGAGCTGCCAGGACCTATAAAATCCACACCCCTGCGGAACTTGTGGATTTCTTCGCCACCAAACCTGCTGTTGATTACATTATGGAGGAGTTCATCTCCGGTCTAATCATGAGTTTCGACGGTTTAACTGATCGCGATGGCAAACTGGTTTTCTATACTGCACACCAGTACAGTCAGGGCATCATGGAAACGGTAGTTAAAGATGATCTGGTTTACTATTACTCACTGAGGGAAATCCCGGATGATCTGGAGTCTGCCGGGCGGCGTGTCCTGAAGGTCTTCGGTGTCCGCGAACGTTTCTTCCATTTTGAGTTTTTCCGCCGTCACAGTGATGGACAAATTGTCGCTCTGGAGGTCAACATGCGCCCGCCCGGGGGCTTAACGACAGATATGTTCAACTACGCCAATGACATCGACATTTATGGTGAATGGGCTCACGTGATTGTGCACAATCATTTCACCTCCAAATACACCCGTCCCTACCATTGTTGTTATGTAGGGCGCAAGTTCAACCGCTCATATACCCATACCCACGAGGCAGTGTTGTCTGAAATGGGCACCCGACTCTGCCATCATGAGCCGATCAGCGGCGTGTTCAGCGCAGCCCTCGGTGAGTATGGGTATCTCGTCCGTACTCCGGATTTTGACGAAATCCTGGAGATGGTAAAATATATTCAGGAGACAGTGGAATAAGAATGAATATCGAATACCGCAAATGGTGGAGCCCCAGCCTTAATCAGGATATGGAGTTAAAGGTTTATGGCTATTATGGAAAACCGGTCATTGTTTTTCCAGCACAGAGTGGGCGCTTCTATGATTTTGAAAATTTTGGCATGGTGGACTCAGTTTCTTATTTTATAGAAGGTGGAAAAATCAAAGTCTATACGGTGGATGGAATTGATGACCAGACCTGGGCGAACTGGGATGCCCATCCGGCCGACCGCGCCCGTCGCCATCAGGACTATGACCGATACATCGTCAATGAGGTGACTCCCTTCATCCACCAGCATTGCAACAATTCGGAGCAGAAGTTCCTTACCACCGGCGTGAGCATGGGCGGTTACCACTCCGCTAATTTCTTTTTTCGCCACCCGGATGTCTTTGATGCCTTGATTGCCATCAGCGGAATTTACAACCTGCAGATGTTTGTCGGTGACTATGTGGATGAAAATGTCTATGTCAACTCCCCTCTTGCCTATCTACAAAATCTGGATGAGGCCTGGTATCTGGAGCAATTTCGAAAGAGCCAGATTGTTGTCGTCGCCGGGCAGGGCGCATGGGAGGAAGAAATGCTGCATGAAACTCTGCAACTAAAGACTATCCTTGAAGCCAAAGGGATTCCCGCCTGGGTCGATATCTGGGGGAAAGATGTGTACCACGATTGGCCCTGGTGGCATAAAATGCTGCCCTATTTCCTGGGGAAAATGACCCTGGCGTGATGCCAAAAACATATATTTTGCGATCGCATCAAAGTCGGCCTGATGGCTGACTTTATTTTTGCCTCTTGACATACTATGTGTAATACAGTATAGTGCAATAAATGGTAAGATATGGCAAACAGTGAACTACTTGAAAACACCACCCTGGAATTGAGACGCGGGGTCATCGTACTGGCGGTCTTGAACCAGCTTGACCAGGAGCAATACGGCTACTCCCTGTTGAAGCTGCTCGCAGACAAGGGGTTGGACGTGGATCAAGGTACTCTCTATCCATTGTTGCGACGGTTGGAAACTCAAGGGCTGCTCAAGTCCGTCTGGAAAATCGAGGAGGCCCGACCACGTCGTTATTATGTGATCAGCACCAAGGGACGGGAACTCCTCCCGCGGTTGAACGAAGAATGGAACAACATCGTCGCCATGATGGCGAAGATGCTCAAGGAATAAGGAGAATATTATGAACATAATCGATAAGTATGTCGCTGAAATCGGCAAGAACCTGCCCCGCAAAATGCGCGCGGATATTGAGATTGAAATCCGCTCGACGCTGCAGGATATGCTCGATGATCGCAGCAAGCAGGAGAACCGTCCTGTCGATGACGATATGGTCAAGGCGGTGATTACCAATTACGGTGATCCCGAAAAAGTAGCCGCCTCGTATATGCCCGCCCGCTATTTAATCGGACCGCGCCTTTACCCGACCTTTATGCTCGTGCTGAAGATTGTTTTCACGGTATTGATTGTACTGGGGTTGGTGGGCTTTGGTATCCTGGCAAGCACCTCCCGTTTCTCACTTCAACCTTTTCTCGAAATGGTAGGAAAATCCTTCCTGGAATTCGTCACGGGCGCGAT
>JBGOXG010000231.1:0-3355 GCA_041479025.1 Anaerolineae bacterium | reverse complement strand
GCTTCTTGAATTCCCCCGCTGGAAGGTGAGCCCAGTGCGAATCTAACAATTTCGTGCTGATCGGCCCGGGGGCAATCGTATTCACCCGAATATTGAAGGGGGCCAATTCTACGGCGAAAGCGCTGGTGATCATTCGGACACCGGCTTTGGAAATATTGTAGATGCTTACTCCAGGTTCCGGCTTGATGCCATCGATGGAAGCGATGTTTACAATCCTCCCGCCGCCTTGCTTCTTCATCACCTTGGCAACCGCCTGACTGGTGAAATAAAGCCCTCTCAGGTTCAGGTTCATGATCGTTTCCCAGAGACGTTCATCGGCATTCAGGACAGTAGACGAGGCAGGATTGGTACCAGCATTATTGACCAGTATATTGATCCTGCCGAACTCATCCATCACGGTCTTGACCATCCTGTTTATCTCTTCTATTTTTCCCAGATGGGCCTGGACAGGAAATGCCTCGCCTCCGAAGGCCTTAATCTGTGCAGCACTAGCTTCAAGGTCGTTAAGCTTGCGGCTGGTAACCGCAACCTTTGCACCAGCCTTGGCAAAGCCAAGTGCGATCGCTTTTCCAATACCGCGACTCCCACCAGTCACAATCGCCGTTTTATCTTTTAAAGAAAACTTGGAAAGATCAAACATGTCTAAACCTCCCTAAATTTAATAAATCGCCCTGAAGGATATCTTCATCGAAGTTCAGTATGAAGCGCGAGACCAAATTGAGCTTTTTGAACGTCCGATACCAACGATTCGTTTTCCCACGTCAAAACCTCCCATTAGTCCTAAAAATTAATAGCCCATAGAGCGAAGTGTGTCAAATAAAATGTTTCAAGATAAGAGAGATGTCTGATAAGATAGAGCAGCGCGGGTTTCTGACACAACCCGGGTAGACGCAATCGAACCATTAATCTAGAAAGGGAAATGCATGGACGATGTTTTAATTGTAAGTGCAGCGAGACTTCCTATTGGAAGATTTGGCGGGGCTTTAAGAGAGGTGAGCGATTGGGACCTGGGGACCATCGCCATCGCGGAGGCCCTAAAGAGAGCAGGACTAAGAGGCGATGAAATTGATGAGGTCATCATGGCCCATGGTTTTAGAACCGGCGATCTGCCAGCTAATTCTTCGAGGGCGGTAGCGCTTCGGGCTGGAATCCCGATTGACATTCCCCAATTCACAATCAATAAGGCATGCGGTGGAAGTCTCAGGGCTGTCAGTTTAGCCGCCCAGATCATTAAATCCGGGGAAAGCGACATTATTGTTGCCGGAGGAATGGAAAGTATGAGCAGGGCTGCTTACATCCTGCCCAAAGTGAGATGGGGCAGCGGCCTTGGACATGCCCGGCTCATCGATCAGCTGGTTCTCTTAGATCCTATTTCCGGTTATTCATTGGGAGAGACCGGAGAAAATGTCGCCGAACTTTATAAAATTTCCCGTGAGGACCAAGATCGGTTTGCTTTTTCAAGTCAGCAGAAGGCTGAACATGCTATCAAGTCGAATAAATTTAAGGAAGAGATCGTAGGTGTCCAGGTTCCTCAAACGAGCAGATCTCCTATGATCTTTGATACCGATGAACATCCAAGGTTCGGCACGACGTTGGAGGAACTATCAAAACTGAAACCTGCATTCAAACAAAATGGCACCATCACTGCCGGAAATGCGAGCGGCTTGAACGATGGGGCCTCGGCAGTTGTTGTGATGTCTCGGAAAAAAGTGAAAGCGCTGGGCATCCATCCGCTCGTATCGATACGGTCCTATGCATCCGTTGGAGTGAAGCCCGAGATCATGGGGATCGGTCCGATTCCCGCAACTAAAAAGGTCTTGGAAAGGAGCGGTTTAGCCCTCAAGGATATCGATTTGCAGGTTGCATCCTTTTAACCAAGATCATCTATGAGATGAAGACACGGAAATCCCAGTTTGGTTTAGTGACCATGTGTATTGCAGGGGGCCAAGGCATTGCGATGATCGTTGAAAATGAACCCTCGTAGATGAAAGCCAATTTTTCACCTTTATAATGAGTGAAGAAACATTGGTCAAGATGGAAGAGCGGCCGAACGGGTGAAAGATATGAACCGGGGAAGTCTTCGGTTCCCTTCAACAGATATCCAAAAGGCCTTTAACCCGGTTGATTTTACCTTCGATCTCTCCTTGACGGCCAATCATGATACGCTGGGCCATAGGGGAACCAGCGCCATGCACAGATTCAATCAGGTAGGCCACAGCCCCCGCACCGGCGACTATATTTTCAATCAAACGTAAAACCTTCATCCGATCAACCACATCGACCCCTTCGACTGCAGCTAAGTATTTCTTGATATAGGGCCCTGCGACCGGGTCATCCATATCTTTGGCTGAAGGCATCGTTCCTAACAACCCGCCAGCAATATCTGTAGCCAAACGGGCCAACTCGAACGGAAAACGAGTTACGTTAAGCTTGCAGACATTCGCCAAGAGCATATCTACTTCATAATTTCCCGCCTTCGTTTGGTGTCCCAATGCTGAGCAGGCAATTCCGCAAGCGAACATGGTCTCATTGAGGTGGATCATTTCGACGATTTTGTCTCGGATGTGGGAAGCACCCTCCACTCCGTTCATGCGAGCGATCAGGGCTGTGGCTCCAATCAGAACATCACCGACCCCAACCTTACACCCTCCATAACTCTGGCGGTGGTAAGCCGCAAAACGTTCTACCAGTTTCCCAGACAGGTCAATTTCTCTGTTCAAAAATATGCGCTCCTCTGGAACAAAAACATCTTCAAAAACTGCCATGACCTCTTGTCCGCCAAAGGCGGGATTACCCACATCCAGCCGACTCGTTCCCTCCATCTTCCGAGTGTCACTGGCCTGTCGTCCATAAATATACTTGATACCTTTTGTGTTTGTTGGAATGGCAAAACAAATGGCCCAGGCCTCCTCCCCAGGGACCAAGTTTGTCGTGGGCATGACTATAATCTCGTGGGAGTTTATCATACCTGTTTGATGCAGTTTCGCACCACGCACGACTACGCCATTGCGTTTCTGGTCCACCACTCGCAAGAAAAGGTCCGGATCTGGTTGATCCTTAGGTCGTTTACCCCTATCACCCTTTGGATCGGTCATGGCCCCATCTACCACTAAATCATCGATTTGAATTCGGGTCCAATATTCTCGGAACCGTTGATGGTAGCTTGTGCCATGCTTCTGATCACATTCATAGGTGACACTGAAGACCGCATTGGCTGCATCCAGACCAACACATCGTTGGAAACAACAAGCCGTTATGTTTCCACAGTGCCTCTGCATGAGCACCTTTTTCATCAGGTCTTCGGCGCTTTGGTGCAGATGCGTAAAACGATTGATCTCTTCCCCTGAAAGGGAGG
>JBGOXG010000102.1:0-8031 GCA_041479025.1 Anaerolineae bacterium | reverse complement strand
TTTTACGAATACTTGCCGCTGTTTGGTGGTCTACTGGCAGCTATCGTTTTCACTTTTCAACGCAAAACTGTTCCTGCTGCCCAACGTACTTTTGTCCTGTTTCTTTGTTGGTGGGCTGTCTGGATACTGGTCAGCCTCTCACTGGCGGGCGAAAAAATGCCCTGGCTTTCGACGCATATTGCCATCCCCTTCATCTTATTGACGGGTTGGGGGACTGGCCAGTTGATCGAAAGGGTATTTGCGCAAGCGAGCGGCGCTAAAGACTTAAAAACCATTTTCCGGTGGATTGCGCTTGTCGGGGTTGGAATATTGGCAGTTGCGACAATCCATACATCCATCGCTGCGAATTACATCAATTACGACTACACCACCGAGTTCATTGATTACGCTCACGGTGCCCCCGGCGTAAAGTGGGCGCTGAATGATATTTCCGCCATTGCCAACCATACTAGCGCAGGGAAAGATTTGAAAATCGCCTATGATGACGAAGTATCCTGGCCGATGACCTGGTACCTGCGCGATTACCGCAACCAGGCATTTTATGGTGCAGAACCAAATCGCCAGGCTCTGGATTCGCCGGTTGTCCTCGCCGGGCCAAAGAATTGGACCAAGGTCGAGGCCATCCTCGGCAACCGATATCACCGCTTTGAACTCATCCGCCTGTGGTGGCCCATCGAGGACTATAAAAACCTGACCTGGGAGCGCATACGCAATGCCTTCACCGACCCATCGATGCGGGCAGCGTTGTGGGATATTTTCTGGAGCAGGGATTACCGCAAGTATGCCGAACTCACGGGCCAGGCTTTAAATCCCCCCGCGAACTGGCCGCTCGCTGAGAAAATGCGCGTTTACGTTGAGAAGGATACTGCGGCCCAAATGCTCAGCCTGAGTCTTGGGCCGACTATGATGGAGGATTTACTCGCCCCCACTGACGCCTATGAAGCTGTTCGCCGTTCAGAAAAGCCAATCCAGATATTTTCTGACCTCGGCTTCAATGCGCCGCGCGGAGTGGCGCTTGCGCAGGATGGCTCGATTTATGTCGCAGACACAGGCAATTCGCGGATTGTCCGGCTGGATGCCAGTGGCAGGGTAATAACCGCTTGGGGAACACGCACTCCCGATGGGCAGTCACCTCCAGCTCCTGGCACTTTCATTGAACCCTGGGGAATTGTGGTTGATGCGCAAGGGAACGTTTACGTCGCCGATACCTGGAATCACCGCATCCAAAAATTTGACCGGGCTGGCAAATTCCTGCTCGAATGGGGTAGCGCCGGACAGCCTGGTGCTGCGACAAACGGCTTTTGGGGTCCGCGCGGGATTGCAGTTGGAACTGATGGGCGTATTTACGTCACCGATACAGGCAACAAGCGCGTGCTCGTGTTCGCTGATGACGGAAAATTCCTGCTGGAATTCAATACCAGCGGTGATGGTTATCTCGACGAACCGGTTGGTATTGTGTTCGGGCCGGATGGTCGCGTTTATGTCGCTGATACCTGGAACAAGCGGGTGGCGGTATTTTCTACCGATGGACAATTTCAAACCAGCTGGGTGGTGCAGGGCTGGAACAGCGATTCGCTGGACAACAAGCCCTATCTTGCCCTGGATGCTCAAGGCCGGGTTTACATCACTGACCCGGAGGGCTACCGTGTAATCGTATTCTCGCCGGATGGCAAGCCGCTTGCAGTCTTTGGACAAGCTGGCCCGGAGGAGGATTCTTTTGGATTGCCCGTCGGGATCACTTCCAATCCAGACGGAACGCTTTGGGTGGTTGATGCCGGGAACAATCGTCTGGCGAAATTCGCACCCATTAAATAAAATAGAGGAACACGTCATGCAAAAAATAACAATTCAAATACTCAAAGTCCTGACCATTTTACTGGTGCCGCTGATCATCGTCCCCGGTGTGGTGCGCCTGCTGGCTACTGACCAATACCTGGCCTTTGAATATGGGAAATCTGATTTTCCGAAGGATATTTTTGGCTTTGACCAAAACCAACGTTTCAGTCACGCTTCCGATAACCTGCGTTACATTGTCGAAACAAGGCCGCCAGCGTTCCTGGCTGACCAAAAGCACGGCAATACGCCGCTTTATAACCCGCGCGAAGTCAGCCACATGCAGGATGTCCAGAATGTATTTCAGGGGGTCTGGAACCTGTGGGAAGCTTCATTAGTCTTGTTTATCATTTGTGTACTGGCATTGACACTCGTTGAGGGAAGGCGCAAACTAATTGCTACTGGTCTAAAGACAGGCGGATTGGTCACCATTGGCCTGTTTGCCTTTATCGGGATCAGCGCCGCCGTTGCCTGGCAAACCTGGTTTGTTCTCTTTCACCGCTTCTTTTTTGTCGCCGGCAGTTGGCTTTTTAATTATTCCGACACGCTCATCCGGCTTTTTCCTCAACAGTTCTGGTTTGACTCTGCCGTGACGGTCTCCAGTCTCAGCCTGTTGGGTGGTTTCCTGGTTTATGTTTTGGGTCGTGCCGTTTCGCCTAAGGATATTGTCATGACGTCGGTAACATAACGGCTGAAGGAAATATCGCTGGCGAAGGAGGTTTGTAATGGATGCTCAGATTATGCTTAATCTGTTACATATGCTCGAACAGTTGCGCCGGCACGAACACTGGACACGCCTGCAGTTGGAAGCATATCAGCAGGAGTCGCTCCAACGCCTGCGTGAGCACGCCTATGTACGTTCCCCCTTCTATCAGAGGTTCCATAAAGGATGGGAGAATCGCCCGTTGAGCGACTTACCGGTGCTTACCAAATCTCTCATGATGGAAAATTTCGATGACCTGGTGACTGACCGCTCCATTCATCTGGAGAGTATCCGTGCTTATGCAGCCAGGGAGAACGTCAGAGAGCGTTACCTCAGTCGTTATTGGGTTAATGCCACTTCAGGCAGCACCGGCCAGCCCGGATTTTTCCTGTTCGACCGCAGGGAATGGACTGCGGTGCTGGCGTCGTTTGCGCGTTCACATGAGTGGGCTGGGATCAAAGTGAATTTAACGCACCGCATGAAAATGGCCTCGGTGGCATCTGTCAGCCCATGGCACATGTCTGCGCAGGTGGGCGAGACGCTGAAAAGTTGGTGGATGCCTGCCTTGCGACTGGCAGCCAGCCAGCCTTTACCCGAAATCGTCCGGCAATTGAATGAATGGCAGCCGGAAATGCTCGTGGCTTACGCTTCGATGGCGCGTATTTTGGCGGATGAACAACTTTCGGGACGCCTTCGCATCCATCCCCACCTTGTTTACACCAGTTCGGAAGTGCTGACAGATGAAACCCGCCGCCGAGTCCAATCTGCCTGGGGACATGCGCCCTTTAACCAGTATGCATCCACCGAAGTGGGCGGATTGGCCGCTGAAACTACCGACCATCAGGGAATGGTCCTCTATGAGGACCACGCCATTTTTGAAGTGGTGGATGAAAATTACCGTCCTGTTCCTCCCGGCGTGTATGGCGAAAAGGTGCTGATGACAGTCTTATATAACTACACCCAGCCGCTCATCCGTTATGAGTTGAGTGACAGCCTTCGACTGGCTCCCGATCCGGATTTTAGCCATCTGCCTTTTGCCCGCATTGACGATATTCAAGGCCGCGCGGAGGATATTCTGCATTTTCCGGCGTTTTCAGGAAGGGAAGTGGCTGTCCACCCGCTGACCTTTCACCGCATCATGGATACTGTTCCCGCCACCGGGTGGCAAATAATCCAGGAAATCGAAAGGCTGAAGGTTTTGGTGTGTGGGGGAAAGGATGATTTATCAGAGGATGCGCTTATCAGGTCGTTGACTGAGGCCCTGAAGGCGCAAGGCGTCAATGCTCCCCCAATCGTGGTCGAACAGGTGGAATCCATCCCTAAAACAGCATCAGGAAAAGCGCCGCTCATCAAAGCCCATCGGGTATAAAGCCAATGCTGTGGTCTTAGTAAAAGATGAGGAGGTTCGCTATGAACATTGAGACTGTCCGAAAAACGTTCACTGACTGGGCGCCCTATTATGACATAACACATAGCTGGAGTTTGCTCTATCGCCGCCAGGCACGGCTGGCACTTGGCCTGCAGCGGGGCGACAGGGTGCTCGACATCGCGTGTGGTACGGGATTGAATTTTCAGCACTTGCGCGAACTTGTCGGCAACGAAAGTCAGGTGATGGGTATTGATGTGACTCCTGCCATGCTCGAAATCGCGCGGGGACGAATTGCGCGGCATGGCTGGAAAAACGTCGAAGTCCGCGAGGCGGATGCAGCGCAGTTACCCTTCTCTGACGCATCATACGACAAAGCGATCTGTGCGTATGCCATGAATATCATCCCGGACTACGCGCGGGCAATTGATGAAGTTCGACGTGTGCTTGTGCCCGGCGGGCGGTTTGTTGTCCTTGACGTCAAAATGATCAGCAATAATCTGCCACGCTGGCTCCACTGGATGCCGAATATTTGTGCGGTTAACCTGGGCCACCGGACGATGGATGTACTCAAACGCGCATTTGGTAATCTGCGGATACGCAACTATTGGGCAGGAATGGTTTACATCGCCGTTGTGATAAAGGGATAAGTGCAAGAATCGCCTGGAGGAATACACACATGGAAGAAATAAAAGCATATTATGCTCTTACCCAAAAAGCCTTTGACATTCTAGCTCCCTTTTACAACCTGATGACTTTGCCGCTTGTCAGAGTCAGGGAGCAGGTCGTGGATTTTGCCAACGCGGGCAAAGAGTCAACCGTTCTGGATGTTGCCACCGGTACAGGGCAGCAAGCCTTCGCCTTTGCGAAACACGGCTATGACGTGATTGGCATTGACATGATCGAATCGATGCTTGAAATCGCCAGAAAACACAACAAAGCTAACCTTGTGAAATTCGAAGCCGCCGACGCCACCCACCTGCGCTTTGAAAACAACAGTTTCGATGTTTCCTGCATTTCCTTTGCTTTACACGACATGCCGCTGACCATAAGGGAAGAGGTATTGCAAGAAATGGTGCGGGTCACAAAACCGGACGGTGTCATCGTCATCGTCGATTATGACCTGCCCCGCAATAAGATCGGCAGGGCCTTGATTTACCGCCTGGTAACTCTCTATGAAGGCGAATACTATAAACAATTCATAGTCTCCGATTTGGAAACACTGTTTCGGAAAACGGGAATCGAGATAAAAGGGAATCTTTCAGTATTGCTGGGAGCTGGGAGAATCTTAATAGGGACAAAAATCTCTTGACCATCTAGGTGCAATATCTTTCACAGGCCATTTTGCTTACAGATAAACCAGCGAAATGGCGCTTTTGATTTAAGCCCCTTGTACTTATGATTATCCTCGCGTGATTAATTTTTTCATCAAAACGAAAGGAAAGCAAATATGGAGAAAAATAGACGCGCTGCCGTGCGGGCACATCGCCAGCGCCAACAACGGGTTCGCACAACCATTTTTGCCGTCATTGTCATCGGAGTATTGGGGCTATCTGGATACTATCTCAAAAACGCCTTCTTTAAGCCCGCGCCGCCGCCGATGGCTGGTAATGTGATTGATATTAAGGCCGATATGGATGGATTCGACCAAAAAGAGATTCGGGTGAAAGTTGGACAGCCTGTGACCGTTCGTCTGACCAGCCTGGATAATTCTCATCACACCGATGGTGGCGGAAAACATCAATGGGCGGTGGACGAACTGGGCGTCAGCATTGTCGCCCCGCCTGAAGGTTCGGAGTATGCGACATTTACCCCAACCAAACCCGGGACGTATGTTTTCTACTGCGACATCTGCTGCGGTGGACGCGCCAACCCAACGATGAATGGCGCCCTGGTCGTGGAAGGTTAACGCATGGCTGCATCAGGCATCCGCCGTATCATCATCCTTTCTGTATTAGCTGTCATCGGCCTCGGAGCGGCTGCGCTGGCCGGTTACTGGCATCCTAATGCACCCTCTGAGGCCATGCATGCTTATCTGCCCGCCATCACCCTGCCAACCGTCTTGCTGGCCGCTGCTGTAGATGGGATCAATCCGTGTGCGTTCACGGTGCTGCTCCTGTTTATTACCGCCATGCTGGCAACCTTGCAAGCTGGAGAGCAAAGCATCAATGCCGTCCGCGCCAGGCTATTGAGCAGAGGCGGCATTTACATCGCCGCCATCTTTTTGACCTATTTGGGACTGGGCATTGGCCTGCTTAAGACGCTGGATTTCTTTACCCGCCAGCATGCTCCTGCCCGTTTTGGAGCATTGCTTGCCGTCCTGTTTGGGCTGTGGATGCTCAAAGACTTTTTCCTCCCCGATTGGGGCTGGCGTTTGCAGGCTCCAGGGCGAATCAGCGAAATCGCGCGCGAATCGGCCAAGAAAGCAACGATTCCAGCTTTGATCGTAGGCGGATTCTTGATTGGGCTGTGCACCGTGCCTTGCAGCGGTGCGGTCTATTTAGGTGTGCTCAGTCTGTTGGCGCTGCAACCCACCGCTTTACTTGGCTATGGTTATCTTGTCCTCTATAACCTGGTTTTCATTCTGCCCCTGGTGGTTATGCTCGTACTTGCTTCGGCGCGTCCAACCCTCAACCAGTTGGCTCACTGGAACCTTCACCACAAAGAATGGGTGCGTCTGGCGCTCGGAGGCGGAGTAGTGGTCATGGGGTTGTTGATTCTTGCAACCGTATGAACGATTTTGCAACCCGCACCAAATGGTTCCTTTATGTTGTAGAGACGCTTCTTTTGGTAATCCTTGGCATTCTAGTCTGGCAAAGACTCCCAGCCAAAAGCGCAATCGCAAAAGCATCGATTCCTGATACCGTATATGCAAAGAGTGCTGTACCTGTGGTTCCAATCGCTGCGCCAACACAAGATATTGCCATTACCAGGCAGCTTGTGCTAAAGACCAATATTCCCGACCACCCGAACACGAAAATTCAATACTATACCGTTGAAAAGGGCGACTCGGCCTGGTCAATTTCAGCCAAATTCAAACTTAAACCAGAGTCAATCCTGTGGGCAAACGACAGCCTGAGCGCCGAGTCAAACACTCTGAAAATTGGCGATACGCTTAACATTCCACCGGTAAATGGTGTTCTCCATACTGTACGCGCAGGCGATACTCTGGAAAGTATCTCGTTGCTGCACGGCACGCCTGTAGACGATATTCTTGGCTACATTGGCAATGGCTTTGACATCACTTCACCGCCCAAACTCAAGGCAGATCAACAAGTGATTGTACCTAACGGCACCAGTCCCATTGTTTGGGATGACCCGGAGCCGGTCGTCGTTGCGGGGGGTAAAACGCCAGGGGGATATTCCGGCCCACTGGTCAATCGCGGCACCGGCTATTTCATCTGGCCTGTTGGTGGCACGATTTTATTAAACCAGGAATACTGGGAAGACCACCCGGCGATTGATATAAATACCTAAGTTGCTACCAAAGGAAGTTGATACTGCAAGCCAGGGCAAAAAGTGTGGCTTTGATCTCAAATCCTTTGGCCGTGATAGCATGAATGGATTTTGGTAATAAGCGTTCGATCAAACGCCAGTGGTTACAACCACCTTGCGGATTGATGCTTGCAGGTAAGTCATATAAGGAGGCACAGGCCGAAGAGAGTTCTTCTTGCGCAATGGCAGGAGTTCGACGCCAGCTTCTCGCATCAAGTCTTCAAGGGTGTAATCGTTGTAAGCCTTGTCACCCGTGATCCAGGAATGTTCTGGAACATCAAAGTTGTACAGCCGGAGTGCGCGGGTGTCACTGAAGGCACCTGGAGCGAGAAAGAATTCGACCGGTTCACCCTGCTCTGTGACCATGATATGAATGCGCAGACCGTAGAAATAGCGTTTTTTGCTTGCCATGTAGCCTGGCCAGTCTTCACCTGGATAGATTTTCGAGTGTTTGATGCGATAATTGTCGCAGACCGCAATAGGGTAGCTGACGATCACATAGACCGATTTTTCGTTGAGTTTCTTCCAGGTCTCACCTAGACGGAGAAACAAGGTCAGGAACCAGTCGGCAATCCGATGGAGCCTGCGATTGAAACGACTTTTGCTCAACATATTCGGAATGTAATTGCATTCA
>JBGOXG010000132.1:0-6524 GCA_041479025.1 Anaerolineae bacterium | reverse complement strand
TGATGCGCGGCGGGAGCCCGATCCCAAATTCGTCCACTTGGACTTTCCCGGCTTTCGCGGCGAATAAGTGCCCCAGTTCATGGATCAGCACCAGCACCACAAAAACAAGGATGAAAAACAAAAGCATCATTTTATCTCCTCGCGCCGTTTTACCTGTAAATTCCGGCGTGGTCGTTTTGATTATATCGTAAATTGTTTTTGGACAGCTTAATGGAGAATGAGACCGCGCTGCACCGGCGGCATAAGCAGCCGCCCGGCAGGAATTGCCCCGACTTTTTCACAGCGGACGAGCCCTCGCATGGATGCCGGTTTATGGGGCTATTTCACCAACCGGGCTGCGCCTCCCACCCCGGCAGTCAGCACGCGTCCCACGCCCGGGATGGCGCTCAAGCGGTCGCGGACGTTCTGCAACTCCTCCTGCGGGCAGATGACGTGCACATTCGGTCCCGCGTCGATGGTATAGGCAGCCGGCAGGCCGCCCTTGCGCCACGTGCGGACGGCATCCATCACCGCCAGCGTAGCGGGCTCCCAGTAAAACAGCGCGGGGTGCGAGGTCATCATCACGGCGTGCATCAGGTTGGAGTCATGCTCGATGATTTCAGCGAGGAGGTTGAAATTGCGTTTGAGGATTGCCTCGCGGCAGATGTCCAGCCGCCGGGGCGCATCCGCCACCCGCGCCGCCTGCAGCGCACCGGTATCTGCCAGCGCGTGACCCTCGGTGGAGCCGGTGGGCTTGTGCTCGGCGGAGAGCACGGCGACGCAATCTGCCAGCGCCCAGTGGTCGGGCGCGGCGATCGAAAATGCGAACGAATCCTCGTCCCCGCTGCCGACCTGCCACTCCACAAACCCGCCGGGGACCGACCGGCAGGCTGAACCGGAACCGCGCCGGGCGAGGCGTGAGAGCTCCGCTTCGGGTAAATCGAGCCCGGCTGCTTTGGAAGCTGCCAGCGCCAGCGCCGCAAAGGCTGAGGCTGAGGAGGCGATTCCCGCCCCGGTGGGAAAGTTGTTCTCGCTCACCACTTCAGCGCGATGTTTGAGGCCGGCTTTTCCCCGGACGAGATCGAGCATGTCCGACACCCGTTCGAGCGCATGCCCGGTCACCTCGCGCCCGTTGAGCACGAACTCATCCAGCGCCAGCGACGGCTGGAAGCTGACCGTGGTGCGCGTGAACAGCCCGTCCAGGTTCATCGAAATGGAGCCGTTGGCAGGCAGGCGCAGGGAATTGTCGCGATTCCCCCAATATTTGATAAATGCGATATTGGGCTTGGCTTCAGCAGTGGCAGAGTGAGTGGGCATAAGCGTATCCTTTTCAAGCCGAGTCTATCATGTATCAAATCAATTATTGAAGAGCACCCAACGGAATGGTTCACCCCCTGTGGGGGGCAGGTCGGCAGCGACAAGTATAACGAAAAGGACAGCAGGTGCATTTCTATTTGGTTTCATATTTTCACCTGCTGCAAAATGTCTGGTCCGATGAGAGAACTAAGGATGGTGCAGGATGCCGTTGTAATCAAAAAATGCCGATGTACCTACATCGAATTGCAGCAGGAGCGTCCCATCCGGCTGCAGGCGGATGTGGTCAATGCCTCCTGGTCCGCAATTCGAAGTGGCGCTCACCTTCTGTTCGTCAAAGACCAGGGTATCCCCGTCGATCTCCTTCAAAACAAGATCGATGGAACACCAATCGAAGGCGCTCTTCCCACAGACACTGCCAACTTTACAACCGGGTTGGATGGTCATATGCAAGACCGCAGCCCAATCGCCTTTTATCTGAAAAACCGTGCCTACCCATTGTCCTGCTGCCGGGTCGGTGTTGGTGGGAGCGATGGTGGTCGGTTCCGGTGCCGCGGTCGGCGGTGGGACGATGGCGCCTGAGGTGTTGACATACAGCTTGAAGGCGATGTCGTCCGTGAAGTCGGGCAGAACCACCGTCACATGATTCCCCTGGCGGGTGAGCAGGGCTGAACCGGAGAGAGCGTACCCGGTCTTGGTATCGTAGAAATCCACCTGCCAGTTCTGGGCGGAGCTGGGCACGAGAATCGTGACAGTCTGCCCTTGGATGCTGGGCAGCAGCTTCCAGTCGGGGGGTTCGGAGTCCGCATCGCGGAACCAGCCGAGTACCATGCTTTCGTTGCCGACGGCGGCCCCCCAG
The DNA here is from genome assembly GCA_041479025.1 of Anaerolineae bacterium. Lineage (GTDB taxonomy): Bacteria > Chloroflexota > Anaerolineae > Anaerolineales > Villigracilaceae > JBGPQJ01. Next base: position 4,372 of record JBGOXG010000132.1, on the reverse strand, counting down.
ATCTTTGTGCCGTTCTGGTATTGGATAGTGAGCGGTTTGAAGCCGGTGAAGTCTACACCGTTGGTAAAGCGTGTGGCGGGAAGTTCCGCATCAGCATACTTATTTACCCAAACGGATCTTAACTCCTTGAAGAAAATTCCATACGAGTCCTCCCAATATAAGGCACGCCCGTTCGCGGCTCCCGAGACCACACCCGCCCAGATGGCATGGAGGACCCCGACATCAGCATTGGGGGGGTAATTCACTGGGCTGTCGGCGTTCAAGCCGGATTCCCCGATCAGAACCGGTTTGCTATAGGCAGCCAATTCCCGGTGGACCTCGTCGATAACGACTCTATCCAGCTTTGCAGAAGGTGGATACGGGTGAATCTGGATAAGATCGATGGCGTCGCTGTTGTAATAATTCGGCCAATTACCGACATCCGCCAGGGAGGCGGTAATTGGCCGGTGGTTCGAGTCGGCGGCACGTACGACCTTTGCCATGTGTTCGGTAAACGATGTGCCTTCCCGTTCCGAGATGCCGCTGATCAGATTGACTTCATCTAGGACCTCCCAGGCAAGGATATTCTTGTGGCTCTGCAAGCGGGTGACCACCTTTGCCACCCACTGCAAATACAATCCCTGTGCCGGCGAACCATCCTGGAAAATGTCGATCCTGTTATTTGCAGGTCCACCATTGGCTGGGTTGAACGGGTTGTTTGGCCATGAGGTGATGCCGGTGGGGTTCCAGTCGAACCAGCCGGTAAAATATGGCAGGACGTAGAGACCGTGGGCCTCAGCCTGGGTGAGAAACGCGTCCCAGTTTTGGGTCCATTTTTCGTTGAGTTCTCCCGTGTTGGAATATCCATATCCGCCCAGGAGATGGTCGCTCAGATAAACGCGCAGCACCCGGTCGCCATTGTATTGCGCCCAGTCCATCCAGGTGCCAAAATCTTCATAAAATAAGGCCGCCACGTTCCGGCTGAAAATAAACCGCGTTTGACCATCCATGCTGAAGTAGTAATCACCCGATTTTAGGGTAAGTTCAGGGAATGGGTTGGGAGTGGCGGTAGGCGTTGGAGTGGCGGTAGGCGTGGGTGTGATAATAGACACGAGGGTCGCAGTCGATGTGGGCGCAGCTATAGGCGCGCCCGTGCAACCAGAAATTGCCAGACATAAAACAATCAAAACAACGAAAATCTGATCATATTTGATTCTCATTATTGCCTCCCGAGGATAAGTGGACGAATGCTCCACCATGATGGACATACCCGCCCAACGGATTGCGTCACCCCCTGTGGGGGGCAGGTCGGTAGCGGCGGGACTGGCAAGACTACTTTACCAATTGTGCATCATTTCTAGCCGGGTGAGCAACATCAGCGGCGGAGCAGTTGTCCGTCACGAAGCATCCCCGGAGCACAGCGAAGGGGCAGTTGCTGCCTGCCCCGGTTCTATCGGGGGAGCCGTTGTAGGGCGGCATCTCAAGCTGCTTTTCGTATGCGCTACATCTCCAACTATCGGTTTAATCTTTTTCGGTTCCCTATTTATTCAGGCGTATGTTTGATCACGATATGGATCTTGCCGCTGCCGGTAAAGCCGCCTTCCGCCGCGGGGCCGGAGCCGGTAAAGGTCTGCTCGCCCATGTTCGCGTCCAGCTTTCATTGCCGCTGGTTGACGCGTCCGGTGCAGCCCCTGATTGGGCGAAATCAACTATTTTCATTTGTCTTATCTATGATTGTAAAAAGTCAGTAGCTTTACTTCCTACGTGAGATGAAGTTAGGACCTTTATTTCGTAAACATACTCAAGAGAACATGCCGCATATATTCAAATATCGATAGAATATCGAAGTCCATGGACTGGATCTGGGTAAACAAAATTCCCCTTGTTTTTAAAAGGGAATATTGTTTATTCATAGAAGTAAAAACCCTTATCGTGATGACTGCATCAGGATCCCTCAACCTCAATTGTGACGACGCAATCATTCGCTCCCATCGCGGCAATTGTGATCGTGGTTGACTGATTTCCCTTTTTCCAAGTCACCATGGAAAGTTCTGCTGATTCAAAGGACTGCCCTCCGAACGTCCAGCCAGCCGCCGTAAGTTTATCCACATAGAAATTTTTCACTGTCTCCAGGCTGGCACCGGCCTGAAAGGTCACCATACCCGGCGTGACGTTCTGTATTGTGGCTCCAAGATAGATCAGAACACCTGCTGGCAAGCCGGCTTCGGCAACATTCAGGCTGGTCAGGTAAACATTCAGGAGAGTGGCGTCCCCATGCGGCGTAATATATAAATCCACCTGGTGTTGACTCGGCAATACCCAGCAATATGATTCCGCCGGACGCGAGTCCCTGGTGGGGGATGGCATCGGGGTAACTCCCGGTGGGAATTTCCGCCCTTCGTTATCGTCGCCTTCCCCTGCCATTTCGCCGGAACACGGAGCCCAACCGGCAGAGGCCTTGGTGTAGAAGGCAATCAACGCTGCGTAGTCCTGGTCGATATATAAATCCCACGACCTGTTAGAGGCGTTCGTTAATTCCGCCTTGTCGGGGACAAGAAAATCCTTGGGTAGTTTCTCTAAAGCATCGGCTGCAATGCGGCTATATTTAATTTCCACCACGACCTCGTTCTTGTCGTAACCGAACTGCAAAGAAATGTACGAATTATCTTTTTTCCAGAATTGGGTAACGCCGCCAAGGTAATTGGCATCGGTAGAGCGGTAAGTCCATCCTTCGGTTGGGAGTGTGGTTTTATAGAAATCCACCAACCCGTCCAATGCGGCAGTGGAACGAAGTGTGAATGAACCTCTATCCGGGTCACCCTCGTTCACGTTCTTGGGATCAATTTCCGTGTCGGCGGGAAGTGGAAAGAATTTCGAGAAAGCCTCTGTGTAGCCCGTTTGGGTACTCGGCACCCCATTGATCGTAGCTGTAGATGAAGCAATGGATGTTGGCGGGATAGTCGAAGATGATGGCGGGTTAGTCGATGATGCTGGCGGGACAACCGATGGTCCAGTGCCCAGACTGCAAGCCAACGATGCAGCAAACAGTGCGGTTAACGAAAAAAGAAAAGCTTTTTGCTTTTTCACGGTTCGATTGTGGGTCTTCATAATAGCATCCTCCTGTCTCTATACATATAATACTGTGACAATTATCACAATACAACTGCTTGTTGAATTACGCACCGAAAGAAAAAATCCTGAATGACCCCTCCTGGAACTGCGTGTCAGAAATTACAATTTCAAACCGCGGATTTATGAGCCCCGATAACATTCTTATCTGACTCAATTCAATCTCAATTGCGTTTTCTCTATTGCACAAATAATTATCAAGATCCCGCCCTTCAAAAAGATGCTACTGTGGAGGTGCACTGTAAGGGGGTGAATCCGTTCCTATGACTTAAACCTAACGAAATGGCTCGCCCCCGAAGGGGGCGGCCGGAAAACCTATCCCGCGCTTTGTCTTATGTAATCTCGATTTTGGAAAATTGGATAAAAAGCGCATCCGCCAAAGTCATCTTATCCCCTATGACAATCCGCCCGGTTAGGATAATTTGATTTACTCCGTGACTACTTGATGAAAGCAATGTTGGGATGTGAGAGGGCGGTGGCAGTATGAGTGGACATTGATAAACTCCTAAATTATTTTACTCATCCTATGCCCTGCCTTGAATATCAGAAACCTGACAGCAGTTGTTGATATTGTTTGTGGATTGACACCATTGACTTCAGCAAGTTGATCGGCGGCAGGCGGTAATAAGCACCCGCTTCGCCCCTGACGGGCAGAGGGTCGTGTGGCGTTGAGCTGACTTTGGTCCGCACGCGAAACTGACCGAGCCTTTGGAGTCCGTCAACTGGTGCACGGGCTTATCACCGGATACTGACACTTGCCCGCACCATTGCCGATTTGGCAAGGGGCGTGCAAATTCAGACGCTGCGATTGGAATCACACATAATGCGCAAGTAGTTTGCCATGACCTTGCCCCCTGATACTTGGAGTTCACCACCAGACCGTGTCATTGCACACGGATGTACGTTTAATTCTGTGGCGCGGGCTGATGATCAGCCCCTATGCCTTTTACTCTTCTCGTCCTGCTATGTACTTCCCCGTTGTGCGATTGCTGACTTAACTTCCCTGGTTACTAATAATCCCAATAGCGGCCGATGACGAGGTGGCCTTAGCCGTTGCATTCGCGCCATCATCACACAATGTGGCTATCTCATGAAATCACCTGAATTCGAAATTTGTATTTTGGGGGAGGGAGCGATCCCTCCCCTTGAAAATGATACTGCATCTTACAGTACAGCAACACCGCCAGTCGTGATAGGTGCGGAGTCATAGTCATATCTTCATGTTCCAGGATGTGGCAGTCGTAGACGTATATGCCCATATGGG
>JBGOXG010000239.1:0-3243 GCA_041479025.1 Anaerolineae bacterium | reverse complement strand
GGCGCGGCCGAGGGGACGACCGAGGAAGATTATCATATGTTCCGGAAAATGATGCGTATCATACATTGGAATATGATGACCATTTTGCCATCTTGCCAACATTTCATGAATGGTCGGCTGAAGAGTATATCCTAAAAAATGGCGGTAAACTCTGCCCCGACGGCTTTCGTTACAGTAGCGACACCAATACGCGTTGGTTGACGATGGAAGAACTACGCACGATGGCTGGACTAAAGAATTAGAAAATGCCAGAACTGGCGATTTACGGCGGAAAACCGGTTAGAGCTAAAATGTTGCCTTATGGACATCATTGGATCGGCGACGATGACGTCGAGGCAGTGGCCCAGGTGTTGCGTTCGGACTGGCTCACTACCGGTCCCAACGTGGCCCGGTTCGAGGAGGCGTTCTCAGCACAGGTTAGCGCGAAATATGCGGTTGCAGTAAGCAATGGTACGGCGGCGCTTCATGCGGCAGTATTTGCCGCCGGGATCGGTCCGGGCGACGAGGTGATCGTCCCGGCAATGACCTTTGCCGCTAGCGCAAATTGCGTGCTTTATCAGGGGGGCACGGTGATCTTCGCGGATGTTCGCTCCGATACTCTAAACATTGACCCGGCTTGCGTTGAAAAAGCCATCACGCCACGCACGCGCGCTATCGTTACCGTAGATTACACCGGACAGCCTTCTGATTTGGACGAGTTGAATGCTCTTGCCGCCAGACACAACTTGAGAGTAATTGAAGATGCTTCGCATGCTCTGGGGGCGACCTATCGCCATCGGCCGGTAGGCAAACTCGCTCTTCTTACTACCTTTAGTTTGCATCCGGTCAAACATATCACCACGGGGGAAGGCGGAGTGATCACAACAGACGATGCTGAGCTAGCGGGTCGTCTGCGTCTCTTTCGCAATCACGGGATTACCACCGATCACCGCCAACGGGAGACCGCCGGCTCATGGTTCTATGAGATGGTGGACTTGGGCTACAACTATCGGCTTACCGATTTTCAATGCGTGTTAGGGTTGTCCCAGTTGAAGAAACTTCCCGCCTGGTTGGCACGCCGGCGCGAGATTGCCGCCCATTACAACACAGCATTTGCCACATTGCCGCAAATCGAGCCTCCGACTCTTCTGGCCGACCGCGAATCAGCTTGGCATTTGTATGTGATTCGCCTCAACCTTGATCGTCTCTCCGTCGGGCGGGCAGAGATTTTCAAAGCATTGCGCGCCGAAAACATTGGCGTGAACGTACATTTCATTCCGGTGCCGTGGCACCCGTACTATCAAAAGTTGGGCTACACCAAGGGCCAGTGGCCGGTGGCAGAAGCGGCATATGAGCGGCTTATCAGTTTGCCTATTTTCCCTGCGATGAGCGACCAAGATGTTGAGGATGTGATTGATGCGATTTCTAAGGTGGTTGAGCGCTATAAAGGAGTAGCATAGTTATGCCAGAACTCAAACGTTGCACAAGGTGTGTGATTCCGGAGACTCATGAAACAATTGTCTTCGATGCGGAAGGCGTGTGCAATATCTGTCGCCAGCACGAATATAAGCAAACCGCGATTGATTGGGAAGCCAGAAAAAAAGAACTGGACGATTTGATTAGCGCCTATCGTGGCAAATACGAGTATGATTGCATTGTGCCTTTCAGTGGGGGAAAGGACAGCACATGGACTTTGTATTATCTGGTCAAAGAGTACGGCCTCAAGCTGTTGGTAGTCCGTTTCGATCATGGCTTTCTGCGTCCTAAGGTATTAGAAAACACGGTGCTCACCATTCGTAAACTGGGCGTAGATTTTCATCACTTTACGCCCAACTGGAAGGTGGTGCAAAAGCTGATGCTGCAAAGCTTTCTGGAGAAAGGGGATTTTTGCTGGCACTGTCACACCGGCATCTTTGCCTATCCAATGTGGGTAGCCATTCGCTACAATGTGCCGCTGGTCTTTTGGGGCGAGCCGTCCGCCGAATACACCTCTTACTACAGTTATGATCAGCCGGAGGAAGTGGACGAGAAGCGTTTCAACCGCTTTGTAAACTTGGGCATCACGGCACAGGATATGTACGTGCGCCTGGAAGGAAAAGTTGATGAACGCGATTTGAAACCGTTTACCTATCCGCCTTTAAAGGAACTTCGCAAGATCGGATACAGGTCGGTCTGTCTCGGTTCATTTATTCCGTGGGATGTCAAGAAACAGGCGAAGATCATCCAGAAGGAATTGGGATGGAAAGGCGATGAGGTGGAGAACGTGCCGCCGGGTTACGAATATGAAAAAATTGAGTGCTACCTCCAGGGAGTGCGCGATTATATTAAATACATCAAAAGAGGATACACCCGGCCGTCGCATCTGTGTTCAATTGATATCCGTAATGGTCGCATGAACCGCGCAGAGGCATTGCGCCTGATCAGAGAGCACGAAGGCAAGCGTCCGCCCAGCCTGGACATTTTCCTGAGCTACGTCGGGTTGGATGAAAAAGAATTCATTGATATCGCCATGAGCCACGCCGTTTCCCCATATAAATACGATCCCGCTGGTGTCGGCCCGGGGCAAAAAGTACACGACTTTGCTTGCTGGCCCAGGCATGGGACAATGCCGCGCGAAGAAGCGGAAAGCCAGTTGAAGCGACGGAATCGGCGATCCGGCGACCGGTAACCGGCTGGGTTCTCAAATATATGATTGGCATAGTGGATTACAGGATGGGCAACCTATGTTCGGTGCACAATGCGTTTGCATATTTAGGCGCAGAGACCAGAATTTGCCGGACCCCCGATGAATTGGATGATGTTGAGCGGCTTGTCTTGCCGGGAGTGGGTGCCTTCCGCGACTGTATGGCTAACCTTGTCCGGCTGGGGTTTGCCGAAGCGCTAAATAGCGCGGTGTGTCGCCAACGAAAGCCGATTATGGGCATTTGTCTTGGCATGCAGACGATGGCAAAACGGAGTTTTGAAAGCGGGGAGTATGCGGGACTAGGCTGGTTTAATGCCGACGTGGTTCGTCTGCAACCGCGCGACAATTCATTCCGTGTGCCTCAAATCGGATGGAATGACGTCAAGTGCCGGGCCGATGCTCCGTTGTTCGCCGGCTTGCCTCCGGCTCCTGATTTTTACTTTGTCCATTCTTATTATCTCAAGTGCGCGGATGAAGACGACGTTGCGGCGACTTGCGAATACGGTGGCGTCGCCGTCACTGCGGCGGTGTGCCGGAACAATATTTTTGCCGTTCAATTCCATCCTGAAAAAAGCCAGGAT
>JBGOXG010000138.1:0-6223 GCA_041479025.1 Anaerolineae bacterium | reverse complement strand
TCAAAAGCGGCATCTGTAACGTGAATAGGCTCGTTCATTGCACACATCCTTTTCTTAAGACGAATTTCTTACAGTTATGATGCGTCAAACATGAATAAGTTGCATTGTCAGATGGATTCCGGGTTTTAAATTACGATATGTCGAGTGAATGGGTCCAGACTTTGAGAGAGTTCCTCCCACTGAACAATATTTTTCCTCTGATAGTTGCATAGCTTGTTCAATGTCTTTTCCTTATCGTGCATCCCGCCAAACCTGCCAGCAGAATATCCATGGGTTCAACACCAGGCTTGTTGTCTTTATCCTTCCCCATCAGCACCGAAGCCCCGGCTTTGGTCACGGCAATGTAGCCATCGTTGCCATCCCAACTGGCGCTAATCTCTTTCCATCGGTTCTAAGGTTTCCCTTCTGTCATATTCCCTCCAATTTCAGCCGCGAGTATATCACATGATATAATGCCCCCGCCATGTCTGATATTTTTGCGCGTTGGAAATTAGGATTATCCCGAACGAGTAAGACCACTTTCGGTCGCCTCGCAGGTTTGTTGGGTGCGACCGAAATCAATGTCCAAACTTGGGATGAACTGGAAGCACTTCTGATCCAGGCGGACCTGGGGATGGAAACAGCCCAGTCGGTGTTGGATTCAATTAAAGAAACGGTCAAGCGGGACGGGTTGACAAAAGCCTCAGACTTGCATCATGTTCTGAAGCAGGAACTTCGCTCGCGCTTAACCAACCCCCCGCAACTTGATCTTTCAGCGACACCTTGCGTGGTCCTTCTGGTGGGTGTCAACGGCTCAGGTAAAACCACCACCGCCGCCAAGCTGGGCATGCGCTTCATGCGTGAGGGAAGATCAGTTCTCTTCGGCGCTGCGGATACCTTCCGTGCTGCCGCGGTGGACCAGCTTCAGGTGTTGGGCGATAGATTGGGAGTTCCTGTAGTATCCGGCGCCCCTGAGTCAGATCCCGGCGCGGTGGCGTTCAATTCAGTTCAATCGGGCATTTCCCGAGGCGTGGACATCATCCTGATTGACACTGCCGGGCGACTGCATACGCGAATCAATTTGATGGAAGAGTTAAAGAAAGTTCATCGCGTGGTTGGGAAATCGCTGGCGGGTGCTCCGCAGCACGTCTGGCTGGTGCTGGATGCCACGACAGGCCAGAATGCCCTGCCGCAGGCGCGTGCATTTAAAGATGCCGTTAGAGTGACCGGTGTGATATTATCGAAGCTGGATTCTTCATCACGCGGAGGGATGGCATTCGCCATCCAGCACGAGTTAGGCTTGCCAATTTTGTTTGCCGGGTTGGGCGAAAAACCCGAGGATCTCTCACCTTTTGACCCGGATGCATTTGTTGAAGGAATTCTTGGTTCTTAATAAGCAGGAGGCAGCATGCAAGATTTAATTGATCGCCTGGTGCACATGAGGGAAATGATTTCGCACCTAATGGTGCGTCTTTGACTTGGCGTCAAAGAACAACCAGCTGGCTGAATTAGACAGACAAATATCTTCCCCAGATTTCTGGAACGATCCGCAATCCGCGCAGAAGATCAGCAAAACGGCTGCATCTTTGCGGACCGAAGTGGAATCATGGCAGTCTTTCCAACGCCGAATTCAGGATGCGCTCGAGCTGGCGCGGATGGATGATGAATCATTGCGCCCCGAGCTGGAGGTTGAAATCGGTTCCATCGAGAATGAAATCGATGCGCGCTCATTTACCGCAATGCTTTCGGAAAAATTCGATGAAGATGATGCCATCCTTGCTATCCACGCCGGGGCAGGGGGAACAGATTCCCAGGATTGGGCGCAGATGCTCCAGCGCATGTACCTGCGTTGGGCTGAGTCGAAAGGATACGAGACGGAGGTGCTGGATTCAACTGAAGGTGAAGAGGCCGGTATTAAATCAGCGACGATCGCCATCAATGGACGATATGCCTTCGGTTACCTGCGTTCGGAGAAGGGAGTCCATCGTCTGGTACGGCTTTCCCAGTTCGATGCTGCCCACCGCCGGCACACGTCATTTGCACTGGTGGAGATCCTGCCTCAGGTGGCGATGGACAGCCCCGAGGTCCAGATTGATCCCGGTGACCTGAAAATCGACGTCTACCGTTCTTCTGGCGCGGGTGGGCAGAATGTCCAGAAGAATGCGACTGCCATCCGCATCACTCATCTGCCAACAGGCATTGTGGTCACTTGCCAGAACGAGCGCTCCCAGACCCAGAATCGGGAATTTGCCATGCGGGTATTGCGAGCGCGCTTGCTCGAACTCCAGCAGGCGGAAAAAGATGAAGAAATCGCTGTGTTAAAAGGCGATTACACCAAGGCTGAGTGGGGGAGCCAAATTCGGTCGTATGTACTTCACCCTTATCAAATGGTGAAAGACCACCGCACGGACCATGAAGTTGGAAATGCGCAGGCGGTTCTGGATGGGAATTTGGACGGTTTCATGGAAGCCTATCTCCGGCAGGGGAGTTAACATGCAGCCCTGGAAGACGCTGTCGCGTGAAGAGATACTTGATCTTGGTAAATTTCTGAAAGTTGAAAAGCATGTCGTTGAATTGCCCGACGGCAGAGTCATCAATGATTGGCCGTGGGTGATCATCCCGGATTATGTGAATGTCGTTGCTCTGACACCGAATAATGAATTCATCTGTTTCCGGCAGGTGAAATACGCAGTCGAAGGAACTACTCTCTCTGTGGTAGGCGGAATCATCGAACCGGGAGAAACGCCTCTCGATGCTGCCAGGAGAGAATTGAAAGAAGAAACCGGATATGAAGCCGGACGGTGGATTTTTCTCGGCGAATACAGTGTAGACGCCAATCGTGGTGCAGGCAAGGGAAATTTATTTCTGGCGATGGATGCAATAAGCGTTTGCCTGCCTCAATCTGATGATCTTGAGGAGCAGGAATTGTTGATATTGCGCCAGGACGAAATCCTGTCAGCGTTGCAGGCAGGTGAATTCAAGGTCCTTTCATGGACAGCTGCCATCGCATTGGCGATGGTCTTTCTCAATAATATCTAAACTTCAGTCTTCTTCACTATTAACCAGGTTGGAAAAATCCCAGATTGCATTAGCCCATGAAAAAATGCTATATTCGCATACACACATTTGGGAGGAATTTGCCATGAAAAAGAAGATTTTTACTTTATTTTTAGTTATAACCCTGTTACTCGCGTTGTTCCCTGCTCACTCCGTGTATGCGGACGTGGCGCCTCCGCAGCAGCCTCCGGGCAGTGCCCCCAATCCGGGCGGCGTGACTCAGGTACGAATGCTAAGCGAGGTCGTAATTCTCAGCCTTTTGAAATCAACCCCCTCCAGCTCCCAGACTCAAGCTGCGGTAAATGCGACGTTTGTCATGCGCAATCTCGGCAGCCAGACCGAATATCTTAATGCGCGATTTCCCTTATCCGATCCCAGCGGAGCCGGCGATGGTTTTGGCGGTAACCCTGAAATCCAGGATCTGCGAGTAAAAGTCAATGGTGGATCGGTCAAGACGACTCGCATTACCACACCCAATGAAAGTGGCTACAGCGACACGCCGGTCCCGTGGAGATCCTTCCTGGTCGCTTTTCCTCCCGGTGAGGATGTTTCCATCGAAGTGAACTATACACTCGATGGCACTGCCCGCTTAGAGGACCCGATCGTGGATTTTGGTTATGTTCTGGAAACCGGTGCAGGGTGGAAAGATACCATCGGCAGCGCAGATATCATTGTCCGCTTGCCATACGATGCCAGCCCTGAAAACATTGGCAAGTACAGTGGATTTCAAGGTGACGTGATTAACGTCACGCCGGTATTTTCTGGGCAGGAAGCACGCTGGCATATTGAGGATTTCGAGCCAGATCGCGGCTACAATTTTCAGCTAACTACAGTCAAACCAGAAATCTGGTTGCGGGTCATAAGCGAGACGAAAAACGTGACGAAAAATCCTGGTGATGGCGAGGCGTGGGGACGATTAGGCAAGGCCTACAAGGATTCAATCACTGATCCAAAAGGTTATTTCAGAGATGATCTTGCGACCGAAGAGATTTTCCAGAAATCCATGCAGGCTTATGAAAAAGCAGTCACCCTGAAACCCGACGATGCACTTTGGCATTACGGTTTCGCGGAATTGTTGTGGATTTTTTACTTTACTTTTAGCTATCAGGGTGATTACACTTCCATACTCGTTCGAGCACTCACGGAGCTTGACACATCCCTTAGTCTGGATCCGAAAAATGAAAAAGCCTTGATGCTTGCTGACTGGATGAATAACTCGTTGCCCGAATATGTCGAGCGCGGGGAATCTGGCTATGTCTTTCTAGCACTCACCCAAACACCCGTCTACCTGAGCCCCACTCCATGGGAAACTCCAACATCCATTCCACCCACGCCGACTTTGGAACCGCCTGCGACTAAAGCAATAGCTGTCGCTGCAACGCCGACAGGTCTTATCCAACCATCAGCGACTGCGCAACCAGCACCCACCACCCAACCATCAGGATCACCCATTTGTGGCGGTGCGGCATTAATTCTCCCGGCTTTGGCAGGCGTGATCTGGTTTTCGAGGCGCAGGCGTTCATCCTTTCTATAACAGCGAGATTGATTGCAGATTCTCAGGAGACGGAAATTCCTTGACACCCCCGCCTCCTTCCCGTATAATCAGCCCGCTTAATCGAAAAACAACCAGATTACTGGTGCACTGTTCAAGGAGTAAGAAATGACCCCCCATCCCAAGCGCAAGCTTTCTAAAGGCCGCCGAGATCGCCGCCGCTCCCAGGACGCGCTCCAGTCTCGGAACCTAGTCGCCTGTTCCAATTGCGGGGCGATGCGCCTCCCGCACACCGTGTGTCCAAACTGCGGTCACTATAAGGGACGCGAAGTGATCGAAGTGGAGAAAGAAAAGAAATCCTAGAGGACCACTGGCGCGCCGTGACCTTAGCGGCGCGTTTGTGTTTTAATCACGGAGAGGAGTGTACATGGCCATCAATCCAGCCGCTTCCGCATTGGTCTTTCCCGGTCAGGGCTCTCAGGTCGTTGGGATGGGGAGGGCGCTTGCTGCGACCTTCTCCGTCGCTCGCACCGTATTTGAAGAAGCCGATTCGACGCTTGGTCTTCCTCTTACAAAGGTAATATGGGAGGGTCCGGACGCTGAATTGAATGACACTATAAATACTCAGCCGGCATTATTCGTTCATTCGATCGCCGCTCTCCGCGTTTTAAAATCCTTCTACCCGACATTTGTGCCTGCCTATGTCGCCGGACATTCGCTGGGAGAACTTACTGCCCTGGTCGCTGCCGGTGCGATGACTTTTTCAGATGGCTTAAAACTCGTCCGGACAAGAGGGGAACTGATGAAAGAAGCCGGGAGAATGAATCCCGGTGGGATGGCAGCCATCATGGGTGTGGACATCCCAACGCTTGAGAAAATCTGCATGCGGGCGAGTACTGCTTATCAGCTGGTGAGCGTGGCCAACGATAATTCCCCGGGGCAGGTGGTGATCTCGGGGCATAAACCTGCACTCGAACGGGCGCTGGTACTTGCCAAGGAGGCCGGCGCAAGGCGGACTCTACCGCTGCCGGTGAGCATCGCGGCGCACTCGCGCCTGATGTCCAGCATCCAGCATGATTGGGACGAAGTAGTCAATAGCGTTTCGTGTAGCGATCCAAAGGTACCGGTCATCGGGAATGTCACCGCTGGACTGCTCACAAATGCAGATGCATTACGCGAAGACATCTCGGCCCAGATGCAATCCCGTGTGCGCTGGGTGGATTCGGTTCGCTTCATGACTGAGCGAGGGGTGACGACATTTCTTGAAGTGGGGACTGGTTCGGTGTTGGGTGGGTTGATCAAGAGGATCTCTAGCGATGTGATGGTGCTCCCGCTGGGTAATCCACTGGATTTTGATGCGTTGAATTAGTATTAAGAAATTTAGCATGTCAGCAGGCGATAACTGCGATTTAGAGTGAACTAAGTCGTTTACATTGGTGACATTTGTCGGGAGAATGTCCAACAAGCGCCATAGTATAATCATTTTATGATTGCTTTATCTGATAAAGACGTCAATTGGATGATTGATTTTGAATAATTGGTTGCATTCTATCTGGTCAGGATATCCTGGCCAGTTTGTTTGTGCGCCCGGCATGGGCGTTGGCTAAAGGGTGAAAGACCCTAATGGAGGTTGATTGCACCAACCATTAGCGGAAGGCAAGGGCGTTGTCGTGAGGCAAGGTCTGGAGGAAGCCG
>JBGOXG010000028.1:0-19760 GCA_041479025.1 Anaerolineae bacterium | reverse complement strand
GCGGAACTTCTGGTCAAGGCGCTGAAGGGCGAAAAGATCGAGTATCGCAATCTGCTGCCTGCCCCCATCATCACTGCTGCCGATCTTGATGCCTACTACGGATTCAATGATCGGGCTGAAGCATCCATGAATAAGTAAGCCCCTGGTAGTTCAGGTAGAGATGGTGGGAGCGAAATCGTTACCGCTCGCTCTCACCATCTGGAAAATTTTCAATCGTTGCGTTACAAGAGTTTTCCGTGGTGTGTGCAGTGCGTAGCACCGCACACACCACAGGGTTATTCAAAAATAACCTTCGGTCAAACAAGGAAGGCTTTATGGGCGAAGAGTATTTGCTGGAAATGCACCACATCACCAAGCGTTTTCCGGGCGTTGTTGCGCTCAAGGATGTTACTTTCAGTATCCACAAAGGTATCATCCATGGGCTGGTAGGGGAAAATGGTGCCGGTAAATCAACTTTGATGAAGATCCTGTCTGGAACTTATCCCTTTGGCTCGTACGAAGGGGAGCTTGTCTTGAATGGACAGGTTCTGCAACTCAACTCAGCCTCAGCGGCCTTGCACCAGGGAATCGGCATTATTCCCCAGGAAATCAGCGTTATCGATCAGTTAACTGTAGCCGAGAATATCGTCGTCGGCCACTGGCGACAGCATGACGAAACGCTGGTTAACATGCGTGGAATCAAGAACAGGGTAGGGAAGTTCTTAAGCGACAACAATATTTCTCTGGATCCCAGTACACTAGTTTTTCGGCTGACCGCCGCCGAAAAACAATTGGTGATGATTGCCCGGGCTTTATACCGCAACCCCAGTATTTTGATTCTGGATGAACCTACATCTTCCCTGGCCCTAAACGAGATTGATAACTTATTTCTTCACCTGGAAGATTTGCGTAGTAAGGGATTGACCTGTGTATTCATCACCCACAAACTGACCGAGATCTTTAAAATAACCGATCATACCACGGTGCTGCGGGACGGCGAGGTGACCGGAGAATTTGATCGCGATGCATATCGAGAATCAGATATTATTTCCGCCATGGTTGGTAGGCTGATCGAAAACCTCTACCCCACCCGGGATTCACAAGTTGGTGAGCAAGAGGTGATGCGGGTCGAGAACCTGACCATACCTCATCCGACGATTTCCAACCGCAACATTGTAGACAATGTCAGTTTTTCATTACACAAAGGCGAGATCCTCGGTCTGGCTGGGCTGGTCGGTTCGGGCCGCAGCGAGGTCGTGAACGCGCTGGTCGGTCGGATGAAATGCAGCGGCACAGTCTATATCGATGGCAAACAAGTTCACATCCACAGCCCCGCAGACGCGAAGCAGGTCGGGATCGGTCTGGTTACCGAGGATCGAAAGAGAGATGGTCTTCTCGCCAACCTGGAAATTCGCCCTAATGTGACTTTACACAGCCTGGAGCTGTTTACAAATTCCATCTTCTTAAACAATAAAAAAGAGAAATCTTTGGCCAGTGAGCAAGTTGAGAAATTCAATATTAAGACTCCTTCTATCGAGCAAATGATGGTCAATCTAAGCGGCGGAAACCAGCAAAAAGTCATCCTGGCTAAAGTCCTGATGGCCGAGCCGAAAATCCTGCTCCTCGATGAGCCTACCAAAGGCATCGACATCGGTGCCAAGAACGAGATTTACAAGCTGATGTTGGAGCTGGCCAAACAGGGGATTTCCATTGTCATGATTTCCTCTGAATTGCCAGAGCTGCTGGCTATGTGCGACCGTTTTGTTGTGTTGGCGGAAGGCAAAGTGGCCGACCAGTTCGATCGCGCGGCAGCGAACGAATATCGCGTCATGCAGGCAGCCACCCAGGCCCGTGCCCAAATTCAATAACCCTAGAGCAAAAAATGATTAAACTTGACCAGACCATCCGTGCGACTCAGGTAGCACCAGGCAGCCTGGCAATTTTCTGGCTAGCTCAGGCTGGCTTTGTTTTCAAGACTTCCAATGGCAAGGTGATCTATGTCGACCCTTACCTGACCGATTACGTGCAGCGTGTTCTGCCCGAATACGGGTTGGGTTTCAAGCGTTTGATGCCCAGCCTGTTATCGCCGGAAGAGGTCGAGGCGGATTACTTGATCAGCACCCATTCACACGCGGACCACTTCGACGGCGACGCCATACCGCGCATCGCTCAAAACCCGCGCGTTCACTTTATCGGCGCCCCCGATTGCCGCGAGTTGTATCAAAAGGCGGGTATTCCAGAAGATCGTTTTACCACCCTTCATTTGGGAGAAACGTTGGATCTGGGCGGATGCCAGTTGACAGGCGTCTACGCAGACCACGGTGACTTGGCGCCCGAGGCGCTCGGCTTGTGGATGGATTTCGGCGGCATTACGGTCTGGCAGGTGGGTGACAGCGCCTACCGCCCTGACAAGTGGCAGGACCTGTTCGAAAAGAAAGTGGATGTACTTCTGCCTCCTATTAACGGCGCTTACGGGAATATTAATGAAGTGGATGCCGCTCGCTTGGCCGCGGATTCACATGCCCGGGTAACGATCCCATGCCATTTCTGGATGTTCCCTCTGCACTACGGTAACCCTGCAGGTTTTTTGGAGGCCTGTAAACAATACGCACCAGAGACCACTCCCCTGCTCATGACCCAGGGGGAATGTTTTATTTACAAAAAGTGAGATAAAAACATGTTGGAAAAACCATTTAGCCTGGAAGGAAAATGCATCTTGGTTGTTGGCGCTGGCACCGGTATAGGCAAAGGTGTGGCGTTGGAGCTGGCTCACCAAGGCGCTGATGTGGCTATCAGCTACAGTGGTAGCGTTCAGGGTGCCATGGATGCGGTAGAGCAAATCAAAGGCATGGGCCGCCAGGCGGTTGCCCTTCAAGCCAATATTGGCGTGGTTTCTGACTGCCGGCGGGTGGTCGATGAAGCGGTCAAGTTCCTGGGCGGTCTGGATGGATTATTCAATAACGCCGGACTGACCTTCACCAAGCCTTTTGAGCAGGTATCTGAAGAAGAGTTCAACCGTATCTATGAAGTTAATATTCGCGGCCAGTTCTTCACCTGTCAGCAGGCAATACCCTATATGGTCGAGCGCGGCAAAGAGCTGCGCACTCGCTACCCCGACCGACCGTGGGCTGGTGGCAGCATCGTAAATATGTCCTCCGTGCATGGCGCCGTCGGCTTCTTCGGCCATTCGGTCTACGCCGGCACGAAGGGGGCTATCAATGCCTTTGGGCGTGAATTGGCAGTTGAGATGTGCAGCCAGCATATTCGTGTCAATGTGCTGGCCCCCGGCAGCATTGAGGTAGCCAGCTATTTCAAATCCGACCCCAACTATACTCGCGAGCTGGGCAACAGCATGGTACCCTGGGGCCGTGTGGGAATGCCCGAAGACGTGGGCTACCTGGCGGCTTATTTGATGTCGGATGCGGCTGAGTTTATGACTGGACATGTCCTGTACTTCGATGGTGGTCTGACTGCTAAGATGGCGATCGACTACAAACCGCCCGAAGGGGCGCGCTAAGAGGCAAATAAACCAGGCGGGTGGAAATCGGTTTTTTCCACCCGCCTGGTTTCAGGAAGAGGAGGTATAGGATGCAAGAGTTTACTACCTGGCGTGGTTTTGACCTGGCTCCGAGAATCGCAAAGATTCGCGGAGCTTTTAATCGCCAGCCGGTCGTCTCGGCGGACGAAGTACCGATCCTGATCAATGTCCCATATTATTTTTCGTTCGGTAGTTTGGATAAACCGTCCGATTATTACACCAGCCCGGCCAGCATGCTCGCTTACCAGGCAGCCGGTTTCGAAAAACACCTGCGCCTGGTAAACGACGATCTCATGCCTTATTTCATGCCCTGGTTTGGCACCGGGGTATTGGCTTCTGGTTTTGGCGCGGGTATTCGAGTGCCTGAAGATCCGGCAGATGATCCGGCTGTAGCTGCTCCTTGTGTCCACACGCCCCAGGATATCGCCCACCTCAAGCTCCCCGATCCCAATCGAGATGGCTGGATGCCGCGTGTCTTAGAGGCTATCGATTATGCTAGGAAGTACGGCGATTTGCCGGTCGGATTGACCGACATGCAGGGTCCACTGGATACGGTCGGCCAGATGTGCGGGCAGGCCCAGTTATACCAGTGGATGTACCGCGAGCCTCAGGCAGTCCACGATCTCTTTGACCTGGTTGCAGAGGCTTTTATCGAATGGGTCAAAGTGCAGAAAGCGCATATCGGCGAGCCATTGGAACAGAGCAATGGCTTGCAAGGAGCATTCTCTCCAGGCTGCGGGGTCTGGGAATCGGATGATGACCTGGTGCTGATCAGCGCTGATCTGTACCAGGAGTTTGTCGCCCCTCGGGTCGAGCGCATCTTTACCGTTTTTGGCGGCGGCAGCATTCACTATTGTGGAAATGGCAGCCAGCATTTAGAGACCTTCGCTGCCATCCCCCACTTGCGCGTGATCAATAATTCACCCCTGGGCAAATTCGACGCCTTCACCCGGCTGGTCAAGCGGCATGGCGGGAAGATCACTATCCAGATCCAGGATGCCTCGCCGGTTAATGTCGAGGCGTATTACGACCGACTGTTTGCTGAAATCGACGATTTCCGCGGCCTGATGCTGGCGACCTTCGTGCTCGACAATGTCGGTATGGATGGACAGGGAGGCTATGTGCCGGTCTCCTGGGATCCATTGGAAACAGCCAATCGAGTCGCCTGCAGCGTGCGATCCAGTATCTCCCGGCGCCTGGCAGGCGAGCCAACCCTGCCGGAAGAAACACCGGCTCGACCTGTCTTTGTAGTGGATAAACCGGCTGCGGAAGCGGAACCGCCCCCTCCGAAGTTTACTGGAGAGCAGCAAGCCTGTCTCCAGGAGGTGCGTCAGCATCTGGTTGCCTTTGATTCGAACAGTCTGCAGCAAGCCGTCCGGAATGCCTTGCAAATCGGCCTGCTCCCCTTCGACATTATCCAGTTTGGCATGGCGGAGGGTATGCAGATGGTGGGAAAGCTTTATGAGCAGGGTGAGTATTTCTTGCCCGAGCTGGTGCTGGCGGGTGCGACCATGCAGGCGGGAATGGATGTCCTGCGACCTGCTTTGAAAGCTGCCGGTGGGGCGCAAGCCATCTCGAAAGGCAAAGTGATCTTGGGGACGGTGAAGGGCGATATGCACGATATCGGCAAGAACCTGGTGCGCACCATGCTGGATGGCGCCCAGTTTGAAGTGATCGACCTGGGCGTGGATGTGTCACCTGAAAAGTTTGTTGAAGCAGTTCGCGTTCACCAACCTCAGATTGTCGCCATGTCAGCCTTGTTAACCACCACATTAAAGGGAATGAAAATGACCGTTGACGCTCTGCGAGATGCAGGGCTGGATGGGCAGGTAAAGGTCATGATCGGAGGCGCGCCGGTCAGCCGGGAGTATGCCGATCAGATCGGTGCGCAGGGATACGCCAATTCGGCGGTCAGCGCAGTGTACGAGGCCGAAAGGCTGCTAAAGGGTTAGCCCATGCACATAAAAATCTCTCCTACAACTTACAAGGACCAACCGGCGGTCACAATCGAGACTGATCAGATGCTGGCTCAGTTCTTACCGGGCGTTGGAGCGAAGCTTGCCTCGCTGATCTATAAACCTCGCAATTTCGAACTGCTCGTCCAGCGACCCGATCCCACATACTGCATGCAGCCTTTCGACGGCGATTATGTTTCTGGAGAGTGCTCCGGTCTGGACGACATGTTTCCCACCATTGATACCTGCTATTACGATCGCTTCCCCTGGGAAGGGGTCAAGATGGCTGACCATGGCGAAGTGTGGAGCCTGGCCTGGGAACAAGACCACCGTGATGGGCGGTTGTATTTTGGTACTTACGGCGTGCGCTTTCCCTATCATTTGGAGAAGTGGGTTTCCTTTGCTGCTGAAAACATCCTGCGATTGGATTACCGGCTGACCAATCTATCGGCCTTTGATTTTGACTTCTTATGGGCTGCACATATGATGATCAATCTGGAGGAAGGTGTTGAGCTGGTTCTGCCGTCTGACGTTTCAACCATCGCGCACACCTTCTCGATGAATGCGCCGTTTGGACAGTATGGCGAGGAATTCGATTGGCCCGTCGCCCGGTTGAAGGATGGGAACTCATACGATCTTCGCGTCCTGAGGCCCAAGTCTGCCCGGCAAGCGTACAAGTATTATCTCAAAGGCCGGCTGCCGGAGGGATGGTGCGCGTTGAAATACCCGAATAGTAATTTCTCGCTGGCGCTCTCTTTTCCGGTTTCCCGGATTCCGTATCTTGGGGTGTTACCAAATGAAGGAGGCTGGCAGGATCTTTATAATATCTTCCTCGAGCCCTGTAGCGCGACTTTCGATCGGCCAGACACGGCCCGCTACCGAAAAGAGAACTCGACCATCCAGGCTCACTCAGTGCTGGATTGGCATTTGAATATCACGCTGGCGGAAGGTTGCCAGTTCACTCATGTTCGAGAAAATGGGGAATTGGAGGCATTATGAATGGGCGTGAACGTTTGATTAAAGCACTGCGCGGCCAGCCTACCGACCGTGTTCCGGTGGCACCATTCCTGTATTACAACTCGGTCTATGAGATGTTCAAGTACCGCCCACAGATCGAGACTTTCTTCAACCCACCCGACTTTGATCCAATCGAGAAATTTGTCGAATTTTGTGATTACTTCGGTTTCGATGTTTTACATACGCTGGGCAGTGTGTGGGATGTATGGGTCGCCAACACAATGATGGACCAGACGATCATGTGCAGCGACGAAAGCTGGGATGTAAAGATCACCGATGAAAAACACGGCGAGGATGAACTATTGCGCACCGTGGATATCCGTACCCCGGAGGGAGATCTTCGTCATATCGAGAAGCATGAGCGTACCTCGGAATATCTGATCGTCTCGGGCACGATGGAATACCTGATCAAGGAAAGAAAAGATTTTGAGATCATGCGTCGTTACGCTCCAGCTGCCGACCGGATGGACTGCCAGCTCATCCGCCGGGCCCGCCAGGCAACCGGCGACAAGGGCCTGGTGGATGCCAATACCCACGGTTCATTCAATATCCTTGGCATGTTTCGCAAGCTGGATCAAATCCTGACCGACCCGCTCACCGATCCGGTCTTCTTTCAGGAAATGGTGGATTATTTCCTGCCTCGTCTGGTTCAGCGCGCGAAGAAAATGGTGGAGGCCGGGGCAGATGTGGTCGAAGTGGCTGGTCACTGGACCGGCCAGGTAGGGCCGAGGATCTTCCAGAAATATATTCTGGAGAATGAGAACCGCCTGGTGCACGCCATTCGAGAGCTGGGCGTTCCCGTGATCTACCATAATTGCGGCGATGCCGCCAAAATTATGCGCTTCTATAACGATCTTGAGATCGATTGCTGGGGCTATTTAACTCCCCCACCCTATGCGGACGTAGTGCTTGAAGAAGCTTTGGCAACGCTACGTCCCACCCTGACTTTACGAGGCAACATTGACCAGGTGAATTTCTTGGTGACCGCTACCCCCCAACAGGTGCGTGAAAAGGTGCGCCAGGTGTTGGAGACGGTCAAACCGCGGGGTAATTGGATCCTTTCGACCACTGACTTCATCTTCGATGGTACACCCTATGCCAATATCCACGCCCTGGCCGATGCCGGCTTGGAATATGGTGTCTATTAATCGATAAATTGCTCTTGCAGGTTGCGCTCGAGGATCAGTTCAGTTATCTGGATTATCCTGGGTGAAGTTTGCCAGCCATTCCCCATCCCACAGGCTGGGGAATGCGTTTTTAACATAGGGATGATCCGCAATCGCCTGCTCATCGATTTCGATGCCCAGTCCTGGCTGGTCGGAAAGGACGAACTCACCGTTCTGGATCGGGTTCCAGCCACAAACTAGACTGTTCCGCCAGGGTACGTCAAATTCGGCAAAGGCTTCCTGGATCATAAAGTTGGGTGTACAGTAGTCAAAGTGGAGGCACGCTGCTAACGCCACAGGTCCAATAGAACAATGAGGTGAGATTCGTAAATCGTTTACCGCAGCCATTGCAGCAATCTTCTTAGCGCTCGATAGCCCGCCGCAATGAGCAATGTCCATCTGCACGACATCCGCTGCTCGCAGGCTGCACAGCCGGTTAAAATCGGCCAGGGTATACAGCCGCTCTCCAGCCGCGATGGGCACGTTGACTTGTCGTTTGACCCAATCCAGCAAATCCAGGCTCTCGGGTGCAACCGGCTCTTCGCACCAAGCAGGTTGGAAACGCTCCAGCTTCCGGATGGTTTGAACAGCGCATCCAGCCGAGAGCCGGCCGTGGAACTCGATCATCATCGCCACACCCGGTCCAACCGCCTCTCGCACGGCGGCTACCCGTTCAACAGCAGCTTCAGTTTCATCCGTGCTCAGTTCTTTCCAGGCAATACCAAACGGGTCAAACTTCAATGCCCGGTATCCCCGCTGGCAGACATCGCGAGCGCGCTCGGCATATTCTGGCGGCGTCTGTGCTCCGCCATACCAGCCATTGGCATATGCTGGCAGCCGGTGGTGAGCTTGCCCACCTAGCAGCCGGTAGACCGGCTGGCCGCAAGTTTTGCCCACGATATCCCATAGAGCAATTTCAACCCCGCTGATAGCGGTCATCACCGTCGCCCCGCCCTGGTACTGGTCACGGATCATGCCACCGATGATCGCCTCAATATCAAATGGATCACGACCGAGCACGCGCTCTTCCACCCACTCGTGGCACAGGGTCTGCACCGTTTTTTCCTGCCATTCCAGTGTGGCTTCACCGACTCCGCTCAGACCGGTATCCGTAGTCAAGCGGATGAACAGGTAATTCCTCAACCCGGCATTTGCCAGGAAAGTCTCGAACCGGATGATCTTCATATAAGCTGCTTCTTTATCTGGGAAACGATTTCATCCCCGACCTCACTGGTCCGTGCGCGCCCTCCTAGATCACGAGTAAGCACTTTGCCTTCGCCAGTGACGGTCTTTATGGCCGTCATGATCAGTTCAGCCGACTGCTTTTCCCCCAGAAAATCCAGCATCATTGCCGCGCTCCAGATGGCAGCGATCGGGTTGGCGATGCCTTGACCGGCAATATCCGGAGCTGAGCCATGCACCGGCTCGAACATGGATGGATAACGGCGCTCCGGGTTCAGGTTTGCGCTCGGGGCAATTCCCATGCTGCCGCAGATTGCACTGCCCAGATCGGTCAGGATATCGGCAAACAGGTTGGATGCCACGATAATATCCAGGCTTTCGGGCTTAAGCACAAACCGGGCGGTCATCGCATCCACCAGGACGCGCTCGGTCTGCACTTCTGGATATTCGGCGGCGACGCGTTCGAACACCTCGTCCCATAAAACCATAGAGTGACGCTGTGCATTGGATTTGGTAACGTTGGCCAATTTTTTACGTGGGCGGTTCATGGCTAGCTGGCAGGCAAAACGTACCACCCGCTCTATCCCTTCTCGGGTAAAGATGGATGTCTCAACCGCCAGTTCCAATGGCAGGCCGGCATGGACACGTCCACCCGCACCGGAATATTCCCCTTCCGTATTCTCGCGCACCACAATGAAATCGATTTCTCCGGGTTGCTTATCCTTTAATGGAGTCGGTACCCCGGGCATTAGCAGGCTGGGGCGGACGTTGGCATACTGCTCAAACCCCTGCCGGATGGGAAGCAGCAGGCCATGCAGGGAAATGTGATCGGGGACGGTTGGGAAGCCTACGGCACCAAAATAGATAGCATCGAAAGACTCCAGGATCTTGAGCGCTTCGCTGGACATCATCACAGCATGCTGGAGGTAATACTCACACCCCCAGGGGAAGTTTTCGAAATCTATTCGAAAGTCTCCCAGCAACTCGGCCGCGGCCTGAATTACCTTGACACCTTCTGGACACACCTCATGGCCTATGCCATCACCTGGAAGCAGGGCGATATGGTAATCCTTCATTCCAATCTCTTTGATCTAGCTTTGTTTACAGGTTGTTTTGCGCTTTGCCTCCGAGTAATGCGCGTGTTGGATATCTCGGGTAAGGGAAATCAAGCCTATTCAACAGCTTTCCCATTCACTATTTGGGGCGTGCGTCCATCCGTGCCGGGGGCGATTTTCATCACTTCGATTACGAAACCCACCAGATCTTCGGATGCAAAATTCATCCACAGTGTACCAGGACGAATGCCCGAGCCGTGTTGGGCCGGGTCAATACCTTTTTCATGCAAATACGCCTGCACTGGCTCTATCTCATCCACATTAAAGCGAATATGGTGGATGCCGCCGCCGTGTTCGAGCAGAAAATCCTTCCATATACTTTCGCCTTCCAGAGGCTGGATCAACTCTAATTCGACTGAGCCTAATTCGGTGAAAGCCATGCGGGCTGTGAATTCACCCGGTTGGCCATGGTAGAACTTAAGCATATCCGGGCGCCCCTCCGGAGGCCAATCAATCACCCGGAATGGGCCAACCCCAAAAATCTCCATGAGATTCCTCGTGGCTTTTTCCAGGTCATCCACGACTACGCCGATTTGAACAAATTTGTTAAAAAATTCTTTTGGGATAACTTTTGAAGGTTCTTCCACGGTTTATCTCCTGCATTGTCAACAGTTATCAGTTAACTATGATATAATTTTACCACATTCTGTTATATTCGAATAAAGGAAATGAACGAAATTGGCATCCTAGACATTACGGGTATGGGCAATCATCAGGCCGATTAGATCTTGGCGCGAGTCGAGCGCTTGCTTTCTGACTTTTTTCAAGCCCAACGCGATTTGATTGGTGCTCAAACTCATACCCGCATTGACCATCTGCGTGTATGAGTTTGGATTGGGGGCTATCGACTATCGAAGCGGTTCACTTATAATAAATGAGGAGCAGTTAATATGAACCGGAAAAAAGATCATGAAGTCACATTGACCAAAGAGCAATTGCTCAATTTGCTGAGCACGATGTTGCTTATCCGTAACTGTGAAGAACAGTTAGTCAAAAGCTACGCCCGCGGCGATATTCCGGGCGGTATGCATATGTACATCGGTGAAGAAGCCGTTGCTACCGGGGTATGTGCCCATTTAAAAGTCGAAGATGCCGTCTTCAGCACCCATCGTGGCCACGGGCATGCTTTGGCGAAAGGAATGAAACCGGAGCGAATGATCGCCGAAGTGATGGGCAAAGCGCTGGGCTGTTGCGGCGGACGTGGTGGCAGCATGCATTTGTTCGAGCCGTCTGTCGGTTTTTACGGCACGTCGGGCATTGTCGGCCCTAGTATTCTTCTTGCCACCGGGGCGGGCTATAAAGCCAAACTCCAGGGCTCGGAATATGTGGGAGTGGCCTTCTTTGGCGACGGTGCCAGCAACAATGGTGCCTTCCACGAAGGCATCAACATGGCATCGGCCTGGTCGTTACCGGTTGTGTATGTTTGCGAAAATAATTTGTACGCCACAGAAGTGCCTTTGCGCACGATTACGAAAAGCCCCAGTGTGGCAGAACGGGCTTCCGGTCTGGGACTGCCAGGTGTGCAAATAGATGGTCAGGATGTTTTGGCTGTTCATAAGGCAGCTGGCGAAGCCATCGCCCGCGCTCGTCGCGGCGAGGGGCCGACCCTCATCGAGTGTTTAACCTACCGCTATCGAGCCCATGCAGAAGGCATGCGCGAAACCGGTTATCGTACCGCAGAAGAGATCGAAAAGTGGAAAAAGCGTGATCCAATTAATTCCTTCAAGGAACGCTTGTTGGCGATGGGCACCTTCGATTCGCAGGAATTTGTCGCGTTGGAGCAATCTGCCCTGCAAACAGCAGAGCAGGCAGCTGATTTTGCCCGCAAAAGCCCCTGGCCGGATCCTAAGACTTTGACAGATTATGTTTTTTCGGAGGCGCAGCATGCGTGAGATGACGTTTACCGACGCAGCCCGTGAAGGCTTGACCGAAGAAATGGAGCGCGACCCGTTGATCTTCGTGGTTGGCGAAGGCATTGGCGCGCGCGGCGGAAATTTCAATACCACCGTTGGGCTGTATGAACGCTTTGGTGAGTGGCGCTTACGTGATACTCCCATCAGTGAGCGCGGTTTTACTGGGTTGTGCATCGGCGCGGCGGTCCTGGGCGCACGTCCCGTGGTGGATTTTATGTTCCTGGATTTCGAGCTGGATGCTCTGGGCGACATCATCAACCAGGCCTCGCGCTTGAGTTGGATGAGCAACGGCCAAGTGAAAGTCCCACTGGTGCTGCGCGGCGGGGTAGGCATTGCCGCCACCGGACCTCACCACTCATCCAGCCTATATTCTTTCTTCATGCATTTGCCCGGCTTGCACGTGGTCGCCCCAGTCTTTCCTGCTGACGCCAAAGGCTTGCTGAAAACCGCTCTGCGCTGTAACGATCCGGTCATCTTCCTGGAACACAAAAAGGTGATGAAGATCAAAGGCAATGTACCGGAGGGTGAACTTTCCATCCCCTTTGGCAAGGCCAATGTCGTGCGCCCCGGAAAAGACCTGACCATTGTGGGGATTTCTTACATGGTGGTGGAAGCCCTCAACGCGGCCGAAGCGTTGGAAAAGCAAGGCATATCGGTAGAAGTAATTGACCCACGCACCCTGGCCCCCCTGGACCTGGAGACCATCCTGGAATCGCTTTCCAAAACACATCGCTTGTTGATTGTGGATGAGGATTTTTCACCCTGTGGAGCTGGAGCTGAGATCGCCGCCAGGGTGATGGAACAGGGTTTCTACGAATTGGATGCTCCTGTGCGTCGCTTGAACGGCCCGTTTGCCCCGGCGCCTTACAGTCCGCCGCTGGAGGCTGTTGCAGTCCCCAATGCGCAGGCGATAGTCCGGGCGGCCCAGATGCTTCTGGCAGAATAAGGAGGCCCTCATGGCTTACGATATTAGACTGCCCCGCTTGGGTTGGGATATGGAGGAAGGTGCGTTCGCCGGTTGGCTGAAAGCGGATGGGGATTGGGTCGACGCTGGTGAAATGCTCTTCAATGTGGAAGGGGATAAAGCCTTGCAAGAAATGGAGGCTCTGGATAGCGGCTTTCTGCGTATCCTGCCCAACTGCCCCCCGCAGGGTGATAAAGTCGCAGTGGGAACGCTTTTAGGGTTTTTAGTCCCCAAAGAAGAAATGGATGGTTTTTGTTTTCCTGGCGTCGAATCGCTGGTTATTGCAGCCTCTGTACACGAGGAACCGGCTCCGGTTGCTGTTTCTGAAGCACCGGTAGCCACTCACGCATCCGGGAATGATGCTTCAGCACGGGTTCATATCAGTCCATATGCAAAACGCCTGGCGGAAGACCTGGGTGTAGATTGGCGCAGGTTGGCTGGTAGTGGATTGAGAGGCCGTATTATGGCGAAGGATGTTCAGGAAGCCACAGCACAACTGAAACCCGCTTCGTCAGCTACCTTCCTTGCTTCGCCGCAATCTAATGCCCGGCCTGTTTCCATTCCTAGGACAGCGCCTGTTGCTCCCGGTGTTGAGTATCGCTCAGCGATGAGCACCGTTCGTCGCAAAACCGCTGAACATATGTCTCAAAGCGCCCACACTGTTGCGCCTGTTACCTTGACCACCGAGGTGGATGCCACCGAAACGGTTCGACTGCGTGAGACATTAAAAAAGCAGGATGCCGGGCAAGGACTGCCATTACCTTCATATAATGACATTCTGGCGAAAATCTGTGCTCAGGCCTTGATGGACTTCCCGACTCTCAATGCTCGCCTGGAGGGAGATGAAATTGTGCAGTTTTCCTCAGCGCACATCGCCCTGGCGGTAGATACTGAGCGAGGTTTGCTGACGCCCATCTTACGTGATGTGCAAGCCAAATCGCTGCGCCAGGTGGCACGCGAATCGTCCGGATTGATTGAAAAGGCCCGCGGCGGCCAGATTGGTTATGACGATCTACAAGGCGCGACTTTCACTATAACCAACCTGGGCATGTTCGAGATCGATGCCTTCACCCCGATCATTGATTTACCCCAGTGCGCCATTCTGGGCGTGGGGCGCATCCTTGCCAAGCAGGTGGTGGTGGACTTTGAAAAGGGAGAAGTGGCTTTGCGTCAATGTGCCACCCTCAGCCTGACCTTCGATCATCGCCTGAACGATGGCGCTGGCGCGGCGCGCTTTTTACAACGGATCAAACGTTATATAGAAAATCCTTTTCTTTGGTTGGTGGGAATTTAAGAGAAAAGGGCTGCCCAAAATCGGGCGGCCCTTTTCTCATGCAACCAGTCGAAGCGGATCCTCAATCAAGCCCGCCAGTGTATCCAGAAACTCGGCCGCATGCGCCCCATCCACGGCGCGGTGGTCGCAAGAAAGACTCAGGATGATCGTTGGGCGCACGACAGGCTGCCCGGCGCGAGCGACGACTCGTTCCGCTACGCGTCCCACTGCCAGGATGGCGGCCTGGGAGCCGTTTATTATGGCGTTAAACGAATCCACCCCATACATGCCCAGGTTGCTTATCGTGAAGCTGCCATCCGCAATGTCTTCCAGGTGCAGCCTTCCAGCTTGTGCACGCTCAATCAGGGATATCCGTGCCTGGGCGATTTCACTTAATCCCTTTTGGTCAGCGTGACGTACAACCGGAACCACCAGGCCATCTTCCATCGCCGCAGCGAAACCTACATGCACTGCAGGCAGGCGCAGCAGCTTGCCACCCTGAAATTGCACATTTAATGCCGGGCGCTTGACCAGGCTGGCCGCGCACAGCTTAATCAAAAGATCGGTGAGGGTGATTTTAACTGTTGAATCTTTTTGGGCGCTTTCTCTCAATGCCAGGAGTTGTCCGGCATCCACTTCACGCAGTAGGTAGAAATGCGGGGTGGTTTGCCAGGTGGCCGAGGTGCGCTCAGCCATGATGCGCCCGGCACTGCTCAAAGTCAGTTCATCTTTTGCAGAATCTCTCGCCGATAGCGCTGCAGCATTCAACGGCGAAGGCGGGCGGAATGTCTCTACATCCGGTGCCAGTACGGCTCCCTGCGGCCCGTTGCCATGAATCGTACGCAGGTCCAGCCCGCGTTCTGCTGCCAGGCGGCGGGCTTTGGGAGAGGCCAAGGTGCGGTCGGGTTGATCGCCAACTTTGGCAGGTACAGCAGAATGAGCTTGTAGATAGGCCAGGATATCGGCTTTCTCAATACGCCCACCTGTTGCTCGCACCTGGCTTAAATCAATCTGGTGTTCGGCTGCCATGCGTTCAGCCACCGGGCTGGCCGAAATGGGCAGGGGCGACGCGCTTTTCGGTGCAGTCTTTTCTCCAAGCGGGACGACCGCTATGGCCGCGGGCGTGGGGCTATTCGGTGCTGCCCGTTCTCCAGGCGGGGTAATCAGTGCAGCCGCCTGACCAACCGGGACGCTCACACCTTCCTGTGCCAGGATCTGCGTCAACACGCCATCTGCCGGGGCGTCGATTTCGGCCACAGCCTTATCCGTCTCGATTTCCATCAAGATCTGGCCTTTCTTGACCGCCTCGCCTTCCTTCACCAACCATTTCAACACCAGCCCGGTTTCCTGGTTCATGCCCAACACAGGCATGATCACTTTTACAGCAGCCATAAATATCTCCTCAGCTTTACGCCCGTCCGCACAGGGTTTTAGCCATCTCGGTGAGGCTTTCAATGGTGGGTACAGTGAGATCTTCCAGCACAGGGGAGAAGGGTACAGGCACATCCATCGCCCCCATCCGTTTTACAGGAGCATCCAAATAATAAAAAGCGCCTTCCGCGATCACTGCGGCCAGTTCAGCCGTGACCCCGTAGCGTTGGTAACCTTCATCCAGAACAATAGCTCGCCCGGTCTTTTGGGCCGAGCGGATTAGCGTTTCTGTATCCAATGGGACAGTAGTGCGCGGGTCAATCACTTCTGCGTGGATGTCCAGGGAGGCCAGTCGGTCCGCTGCTCCCAGAGCCACCTGCACCATGCTGCTTGTGGCGACCAAGGTAATATCTTCTCCGCTGCGTTTAATATCCGCCACGCCAAATGGCAGGGTGTATTCTTCTTCCGGAACCGGACCCTTGGTCTGTTGCAGCATCTTGTCTTCGATAAACACCACCGGATTGTTGTCTCGAATGGCGGTTTTCATCAGGCCCTTGGCGTCATAGGGCGTGGAGGGTAAAACCACCTTGAGTCCAGGGATATGGCTAGGCCAGGCTTGCAGGCTTTGGCTGTGCTGAGCGCCGGCGCGACGGGTGGCACCCAGGCTGGTGCGGAATACGATCGGGACTTTGAGCTTTCCTCCCGACATGTAATGGATTTTGGCTGCCTGGTTGGCGATCTGATCCATTACCAGTCCCAAGAAATCGCCAAACATAATATCCACCACCGGGCGCATACCCGTCATGGCTGCGCCCACGCCCATGCCACAGAAACCCGGTTCGGAAATGGGCGAATCTATCACTCGCTGGGTTCCGAACTCATCCACCAGTCCCAGCAGCACTTTAAAGGGCGTACCGGCCTCTGCCACATCTTCGCCTATAATGAACACAGTGGGATCTCGGCGCATTTCTTCTGCCAGAGCTTCACGGATGGCCTGGCTGAATGTGATTTCACGCACGTTGGTTGCAATGGTAGGAGCTTCAAGCGTAGACATCTTGATCCACCTCATAAGGTTGGGGGAATGGAGCTTTTTCGGCAAATTCAACGCCGGCAGTGATTTCTGAGATTACTTTTTGTTCGATTTCATCCAATAAACTTGCCTGGATTGAACGGGCTGAACACAGCCAGTCGCCCATCAGGCGAATGGGGTCATGTTGTGTGTGCCAGGCTTGTTCTTCTTCTTTTGGGCGATAATAGATTCGGTTGACGTCGCCGACATGGTGACCATAATAGCGGTAGGTGTCGCAGATCATAAACGCAGGACCCTCACCGCGCCGGGCGGCGGCCACCAGGCGCATGGCCGTGGTGTATACCTGGCGCACATCCTGTCCATCCACTTCTTTGACCGGGATGCCAAATGCCTGAGGGCGAGCCTTCAACTTTCCAGCGTTCACTTCACTGGAAACGGTGTATTCAGAATAATGATTGTTTTCACACACATAGATGACCGGCAGTTTCCACAAGGCGGCCATATTCATGACCTCATACAGCAACCCCTGACCCATAGCGCCATCGCCAAAGAAGCACACCGAGACCTGACTGGTTCCACGCATTTTCGCTGATAAAGCCGCTCCGGTGGCAATCCCGCCGCCGCCGCCAACTATGGCATTCGCTCCCAGATTACCGGTCTCCGGATCGGCGATGTGCATTGAACCGCCTTTGCCTTTGCAGTAACCGGCAGCCTTACCTAGAAGTTCGGCAAACATACGATCCACCTGAGCGCCTTTGGCCAGGCAGTGACCGTGCCCTCGATGTGTGCTGGTGATCGTATCATCTAGGTTTAACGCCTCGCATACTCCCACCGCTACGGCCTCTTCACCGCTGTACAGATGAGCCAATCCGGGCATGCGGGCGGTTTTATAGAGGTCATTAACCGCTTCTTCGAAGTGATGGATTTTGAGCATCTGTTCGTACATGTGAAGCCATTGTTCAATATCTACCTTTCCATAAGCCGGATCGTCAACCAGGCTTATTCGAGGAAAAATTGGTACGGTAATATCACGTTCGGGCATAGGAAACTCCTTTTATAAAGTTCCCCCACCAATCAGGGGATGAAGTTCTAGTATGTCAGCATCGGTCAGGTTGCTTTTATTTCTCAAAACGAAATTTGCGCATCTGCTCGTAGATATGAATGTAGAGCTCATTATTGATAATATCATTTGTGTACTTATCAGATCGGATGTTTGCATGCCATCTTTTTTTAATAACTCTCAAGGAAATATTAACAGGACTTTCATTTTAAGAGGCGAGATAATGCCGAAGTTTTGAGCCACCTGATCTGAAAAACGGACGCGATCCACAGGACTGGCGAGTGTGCCAGATCACTCATGCGAGAACCGCTCTAATTGCCCTCGGGAGTCAAAAGGCAAGGAAAATGGTTGGCCGATCAAGGTTATGTCAGGGTTCCCTGCTACCTGTTCAACCAGGCTCTCAGAAATTGCCATTTCGTCCAGGCACAATGTGTTGCGGATGTGGGCGATACGCGCCCGGCGCGAGTCGGACTGTCCACAAACACGCAGGGCGGTGAAGATGGCTGCCCGATCATTGGGTGCCACCATGGGAATGAAAGAGCGCTGGATGCCACAAATGCCGGCGGTTACGCAGTTAATATACAGCGCCTCGAAATCAATCTGATCCACCAGATGCTGGGTGGTCACATCTGCCAGTCCAATGCCGGAAGCATTGCCATGCGTCTCTTCAGAGAGATCCAGTACAGCGATGGCGCGGATATCGCATGTTGCATTATCGGGAACGCCATGGACTTTGACTCGCCCAATCACGTTCGTATCCATGCCGACCCCGCTGATATTTTTTCCGATCTCATCCACAATCAGCACGTCCAGTTCGGGGAAAGGAAAATGCGGCATGAGGGCATAAGCCTGTTTTAATAGTTCTTCTTCCTGCGGACCGGCGATCCCCTTCGGGGGAACGGCGGTCACGCTGGCGATTTCATGATAAGCGTTTTCCACAGAGGCCAGTCCAAACAAAACCGGCGTTTTTTGTACTACCAGGTGGGCAGCCTGTGGCATGAGATCGCGCAGCCCTTCAACGCCATAGCTGTGCAGTGTGGCTGCGCCGCGTTCTTTGCCCAGGCCCAACACTGCCATTTTGCCCAGGCCGCTTTCCAAAACACCCACGAAATCAGTATGCGGTTTGACTCGGTTGATAAGTACCACACCGTCAGCTTCTGACGCCAAGCGATCCACATAAACTGGCATACCATTGGCCAGGCATCCTAATTCGACGACTTCCATCGAAGCGAAGATCGGCGCTCTCACTGTCTCTTCGGAAACGCCCAGATTGTTGAGTACATTACGTTGACCTTCTGCCGTCGCCCCGCCATGACTCCCCATGGCAGGAATGATGAAAGGTTCTGCGCCTAAGGCGCGCAGGCTTTGTACCGTTGCTTCAACTAAAACTGCCAGATCCCGCAATCCCCGACTGCCGACCCCTATGGCAATACGTGTACCCTGCAGGCTTTTTCCCGGATTCAAATCGTGAATGGCCTGTGATACTGCAACTGGAACATCCGCAACCTGGGGTCGAGGAAATTCCTGGCACATGTGTTGAAAAGTAGGTAAGGGTAGCTCGCCTTCAAAAGCGCGTGCGGCGGATGGAAACATATTACGACCTTCCTAACGCTATGATATTCGTACATCTCAATTATAAGCACATCCTGTCAACTGTCAACAATTGACTGCAAACAATTCCTTGACATTTTCTAGCTTATATAAACTAGTCACCTGACAGTTTGAAGTCATAGGTAGGAACATAGCGGAACAGAGATCGAAAAGGCATTGGTCAGTCTCCTTTGAATATACCGCAAGCCGATCTGGAAGATGCTCAAGTCACGGCGGTCATTACGATCGACCAGATGGCGTAGACCTGAATGGATCGTGCGACCGCCAACAGAGATCAGCCAGACGTACAAGTAAGCTACAGCCAGGGTAAGACGAGACAGTCGTAAGAAATCATGTAACATGGTACTTTCCAAATCGAAGCCGTGCTTTTTCAAGTCGCCGAACATTTCTTCAATGGACTGATCACAAATGACAAATTCTGCATGATACGCACCGGACAGTTGCGGCTGAGTCATTGGCGACGTCCATTACGGTTACGCAATCCCGCCACTAAGCAAGAGGTGTACTCTACACCAAAGAGTTCTGAGTGTGGAGGCCGCCATGAAACGCCAGTGGAAAATTCAACGGGAAGTGAAGGAGTATCCGG
>JBGOXG010000129.1:0-6619 GCA_041479025.1 Anaerolineae bacterium | reverse complement strand
CAAGAGGTTTATTTGTCAGACCGAAGATGAAGGCAAATAATGAGTGAGCGGGTTGTTTTTTATCAATTAACACAGAAGTATGTTCATAGCCAGGAGGCAATCCCGGAAGGTGCACGGCAGGTGATTTACTACACTCTGGCGATTGGTCATCATGTGGGCGTATTGGACTGCTTTAAAAGCTTGTTTGAAATCCCTGTTGAAGATTATAAAAGATGGATCAGCAGCCTGCCCGAAGGAATTGGTCGACAAAAACTTGAAGGTGTTCTCAAATGGGGTGAGATTGAAATCAATAGCAGTCATGCTGGTCAACTGCTCGAGACGATTAAATCATCCTCGAATCAGATGGGCACCTTGGAAAATCATTGGATGGCTATTTTCAAACAAAGCCTAAAATTGATGTTGGAAGAACCAGCGTTATATTTAATGGGGAGAAAGCTTTTATGAAGAAGCTGGTTTTAACGGTTGGGAATGGGATGATGGGCGACGATGCGGCCGGTCCATTATTGGCTAATAAAATAAAGCAGACTCCTTTGAAGAACTGGGCTGCGCTAAATGGTGGTTCAACACCGGAGAATTACTTGCATCAAATCCGCGAAATGGCACCTCGGCAAGTACTGGTCGTCGATTCTGCTGACATGGATCTTCCACCAGGTGAAATTCGATTAATCAGTGACGAGAAGATGGAAGACCCCTTCTTAATGACCACTCATACTTTGCCTCTTTCGTATTTGATACATTCAATCCGAGAATTTGTACCAAGTGTTGATTTGGTCGGTGTCCAGCCGAAAGTTATAGCCTTTGGTTATCCTATTTCTGAAAATGTGAAAATGGCGGTCGACCAGATTTATGACCAGTTAAAGCGAGATTCATGGAGCTGGCAAAGTCTCTAAGATTTTTTATGCTGCCTAGCGTGAAGGAGTATTCCATATTATGTCTACGATTCAATCTCTAGAAGACCTGCAGCGGTTTCGTGAAGTTGCACTCGAAAAGAAGGCACAACTTGCCAGACCGGGAAATGTTCAAGTGATCATCGGGATGAGTTCCTGTGGGATTGCTGCGGGCGCACTGGAAACCATGAATGCAATTCGCGAACAGGTTGAGAAGGTAAAAATACCAGGTATTTACATATCCCAGACTGGTTGCAGTGGGTTATGCGCCAAAGAACCAATTGTGCAGGTAGTGATGGATGGGAAACAAAAAGTTACCTATGGAAATGTCACACCGGATATTGCTCGGCGAATTTTGATCGAGCACGTTCAAGGTGGAAAGGTAGTTCAGGAATATTCGATCGAGGATTGATGCGTATATATTTCTTTCTTGATTATGTGTGGGAGATGAAG
Organism: Anaerolineae bacterium; assembly: GCA_041479025.1. Lineage (GTDB taxonomy): Bacteria > Chloroflexota > Anaerolineae > Anaerolineales > Villigracilaceae > JBGPQJ01. The sequence goes on along the minus strand of JBGOXG010000129.1, from coordinate 5,279 downwards.
AAATGACTGAAGAAGCTGGAGACATGGATCTCATCACCGTGGTTGAAGAAGCGGTCAAGGAACACGGTGCGACTCGCGAAGCGGTAATTCCAATCATGAGCGAGGTAAATCGCGCTTTTGGATATATTCCTGCTGAAGCTCTGCCTGAAATTAGACGGCGGATACATATCCCGGAAGAAGGGTTGTTTCTGGCTGACAGCCATCTCTTCTCCGTTGCCAGCTTTTACCACATGTTTTCACTTCAACCGCTTGGCAAGCATATCGTCCGTTTTTGCGAAAGCGCTCCTTGCCATGTAATGGGAGGCGGACAGGTTATAAAAACTCTTGAAGATGAACTGAGTCTCAATCCCGGGGAGACCAGTGTTGATAAAAAGTGGTCATTGCTCACAACGAGTTGTCTGGGCATTTGCGGTGTTGGGCCTGTGTTTATTGTAGATGAGGATGTATACGGTAATGTCACGCCGGAGAAGGTGCATGAAATCCTTGAGCGTTACAAATAGCGTTATGAAATCCCATGAATTCCTGTCGCCACGAGGTGAATAGTGATGGCAATCCGATCAATGGTGTTGATTTCGAGTGATCCGGTTAGTAAAGCTAGAGGGGCGGAGGATGTTTACCACGCTTTCCAGGAGCAAATCGAAGCGGCTGGGTTATCCGACGAAATCTCACTGAACACCATCTCTGATACCACTAACCGGGAGGACATACCACTCGTTATCATATACCCTGATGCAGTAGTCTATGGACCGGTCAATCCTGAAGATGTTGGCGTCATTGTATTGGAACATCTAAAGAAAGGTCACATTGTTCCGGGTTTGCTGGCAGTCATGCGCGGGCCGATTCCTGAAGTCTCCTGGCTGAGTAGTCGTAAAGGGGCGCTTCCCGCTCAGAGGCGAATTGTGTTGGAACGTGCTGGTATTGTAGATCCAGAAAGCTTGGCTGATTATATTATTCATGATGGCTACCAGGCACTTGGCAAAGTTCTAACGACGATGACTCCAGCCGATGTGGTTTCCGAGGTAGACAAATCTGGGCTCCAGGGTCGCGGTGGGGCGGGTTTTCCAACTGGTCGAAAGTGGAGTTTTGTTGTGAGTGCACCGGGTCAACCCAAGTATGTGATTTGTAACGCCGATGAGAGTGAGCCGGGGACGTTCAAAGATAGGTTGATATTGGAAGGCGACCCATTCAGCATCATCGAGGCGATCACCATCGCCGGTTATGCTGTTGGCGCCCAAGAAGGGTATGTCTATATCCGAGGAGAATATCATCTGGCATATCGCCGCCTCGAGAATGCCATTCTACAAGCTGAGGAGCATGGGTTATTGGGCGACCATATTTTCGGTACCAACTTTAATTTCCATATACATCTGCATGCTGGTGCCGGGGCTTATATCTGCGGTGAAGAAACGGCATTAATTGAATCGATTGAGGGTAAGCGAGGCATGCCTCGCGCTCGCCCGCCTTATCCACCTACTTTTGGATTATTTGGCAAGCCGACTGTAGTCAATAATGTCGAAACCTTGGCGAATGTCCCGCCGATTATCCGGAATGGTGCTTCTTGGTATCATCAATTTGGATCGCCTATGAGTGTAGGCACCAAGGTCTATACAATCCTGGGTAATGTAAATTTTACTGGCTTGATTGAGGTGCCCATGGGCATCACTCTGAGGGAAATTATCGATATCTATGGCAAAGGGATGAAGAATGGTGCTACGCTCAAGCTCGTGCAGACGGGTGGTTCCAGCGGGTCGATCCTCCCTGCCAGTTTACAGGACACACCGTTGGATTTTGAATCTTTTCGCAAGGCGGGCGCCTCATTGGGATCTGGCGCTTTGCTTGTTTGCGATGAGCATACCTGTGTTGTGGACTTGGCAAAAACCTTGTTGCAGTTTTTCCGTTTCGAAAGTTGTGGTAAGTGCACACCCTGTCGGATTGGTACGTTGAAATCCTATGACATCGTGAATAGGATCTCGGTAGGTCAGGGTTCCTTGCACGACCTGGATGTGTTGCAGATGCTCGGTGAAAACATGTCAGAGATATCCAACTGCGGTCTTGGGCAAACCGCATCTACTTCAGTGCGCGATATTCTCAAGCATTTCAGAGAGGAAGTTGAGGCGCATATTACTTCACGTGCATGTCCGGTTGGCGTTTGCCCAATTTCATCTTTAGAGTTATCTGCACTACCGGGTGTTTTTTCCACCACCAACAATTAGACCTAGGAGAGAAAACCGTGATCAGTCTGACGATCAATGGTCAAACCCTGCAAGTCTCTGAAAATTCTACCGTTCTTCAAGCAGCGGAGAAGGCGGGAATCGTAATCCCGACTCTGTGTAACCACAAGGACCTTACGCCGTATGGGGGTTGCCGGCTCTGCGTTGTGGAGGTTCAGGGAGCGAGATTGCCATCTACTTCCTGTACGACTCCTGTTTCTCCTGGTATGGTCGTCCAAACAGAGACTCCAACGATTACCCGATACCGTCGGGCTGTCCTGGAACTATTGCTTTCAGATTTTTATGATGCCGGCTATACGCGCACCAATGGGACTACGGGGATTGCCCGCGATACTCAGTTTTCCTACTGGGTAAATTATTATGGGATCGATATGGAAAAGGCTATGGCAAAAAAACCTGTCCACCCGATTGACAGCGATCCCAACCCATTCGTTTGGGTGGACAAGAATAAGTGCATCCTGTGCACCCGCTGCGTTCGGGCATGTGCGGAAATACAGGGGCGTTTTGTTTGGAGCCAGGCTTATCGCGGTTACAAGACACATATTGTTGCAGGCGCTAATTCCACTATGTTGCAATCACGCTGCGAGTCATGCGGGGCATGTGTCGCTTATTGCCCTACCGGTGCGCTGGATAATAAAATGTCAGTGAGCCTTGGTAGACCGGACAGGTTGGTGACAACGACATGTTCGTACTGCAGTGTGGGTTGTCAGCTTGCTTTGAATATAAAGGATGATGTCTCAGGTGGGCGCGTGTTGCGTGTAACGTCGGATCCCAAGGCTCCCGTAAATGGAATGCATCTATGCTTGAAAGGTCGCTACGGTTACGACTATATTCACAGCCCGAATCGCCTTACACAACCGCGAGTCAGGAAATATCTGCTTGACGGGAGTTCACGACCCAAGCATCATGGTCCCTGGGTCGATGTGGATTGGGATACTGCACTTAACACTGCTGCCAGTGGGCTTCTGTCTGTTAAGAAACGATACGGGCCAGATAAGCTCGGATTCCTGGCCTCAGGTATTTGTCTAAATGAGGAAAATTACCTTTTGAATAAACTGGCCAGACAAGTAATTGGAACTAACAACATTGACTGCAGTTCTCATCTCTTCCACGCTAGCACAGTGGATGGCCTCTCTGCTGCTTACAATATCGCCGCCCAGTCTAATTCCTTGGACGATATCGCCAACTGCGCCCAATCAATGCTTATTATAGGATCGAACGTCACTGAACAACACCCTGTTTTTGGTGCAAGGATTCGTCAGGCAGTACTGCGGCGTGGCCTCAAATTGGTTGTTGCCCATCCGGATTTTATTAATATTTCCGAATACGCTGCGTTGCGCCTGGTTTATCGCCCACAGACTGAGATGGCATTGACCTTCGGTCTTATGCATATCATCTTGAAAAAGAGTTGGGAAGACCGCGATTTTATTGCCAATCGCACAAAAGGTTTTGATGAATTCAAGCAGGGTGTAGATGATTACCCGCCAGATCGGGTAGCGAAAATCACGGGAGTCCCGGAAGCTAGTTTATATCAAGCTGCTGAGATTCTTGCGAAGAATCACCCGATGGCTGTCATCTGGAGTGTGGACCTGGCGCACAGGAATGAGGGATCTCAGAATGTGACCAGCCTGACAAATTTACAATTGTTATTGGGCAATGTCGGGATACCTGGCGGGGGTGTAAATCCTCTTCGCAGTCAGAACAATTCCCAGGGCGCATGCGACATGGGATGCCTCCCATACGCATATCCTGGATACCAGCCAGTTGATAGCGATGAAATTCGATTTAAGTTCGAGTCTGCTTGGGGAACGGATTTATCCAACATAGTTGGAATAAATGCTTTTGATATGGTTGGAACTGCCAGGGAAAATGGTATAGAGGCACTCTTTATTTTGGGTGAGGACCTGATTGGATGTGCAACCGGGAATCCTGAAGTTCGACGAAGGTTGGATGCTTGCGATCTCGTTATCTTGCAGGGGAGTCTTTTCTCTGAGACATCCAATTTCGCGGATATATTGCTGCCTGGAGTGAGTTTTGCTGAGAAATCCGGAACTTTCACAAACACTGAACGTCGTATCCAGATGGTGAACCAAGCGATTGAACCCATTGGGACATCCCGACCTGATTGGCAGATTCTGGCGGACCTCGCTCGACGCATTCTAGCCAGTCATGAACGGATTATCGGGAACGGTTTACATATCGGTTGGGAATACCGTGATACATCACAAATCATGGCGGAAGCTGCAAGCCTAACTCCCATTTATGCAGGGGTTTCTCACAAAAGATTGGGAACAGTCGATAGATTGCAATGGCCGGTTGAAAATTCCTCCCATCCCGGTACTCCTATTATGCATGTCGACCGTTTTGGACAGGGACTAGGTAATTTCCTGCCCTGTGCTCCCGATACTGATTGATTCGAAGTGATATCTGTTATTTCTTTTGGCTTTCCACCCAGGCGGCGGCTAATTGGACCCTTGAGTCCATCAACCGTTCGGTCAGCGCCAGGGCGATTTGTTTCATGAAAATATATGCCAATTGGCAATCATCATCGATCAATGCCCGAAGTTGTGGTCCATCGAATTTAACAAAATGACAATTCTGGGCGGTTCGACCAGTCGCATGGTAAATGAAAGGTTCAACAATAGCGCTTAATCCGAAAATCTCGTGGGGGTGGACTGCACCGACTAGTAGATCCTTGCTAATTTTTGGATAGTAGGTATCAAAAGACCTCTGGTAAAGGTCTAAATATCCTTCAATAAGGAAATAAAAGGCGTTGGCGGGTTGTTTTTCTTCAAAGAGGGTTGCACCTTGTTCCGCTTTTCCTTCCTCGGCGAATAATGCGATGGCTTTCAATTGGTTGTGGTTTAATCGTTCGAAGAAATCGTAATGCTTAAGGAATTCGGGTGTGATCATGTGATGCCTCCATAAGATCAGTGACCTAAAGGGACAAGCTTGGTTTGTGTCTGCAGCACCGTGCCATTGCGCGTTTCTTAATCACAAAACTTTGTAATAGTATAATACGGATAACCTTCTAGTTCAAGACAGGAT
>JBGOXG010000072.1:0-10673 GCA_041479025.1 Anaerolineae bacterium | reverse complement strand
TAAAACTGCTTCGGAGCTGAAAAAGTCGAACAGACTGATCGCTCCCCCTAAAGAGCGTGTGGAGTTCAAGAAACTCCTCGCGCTTAATCCCAATTACTTTGGAAACCTGATAGAAAGCCCCTTCAAACCCGTCAAGAAGATGGTCGGGAACATCACCTACGAAGAGGTGTCCTGCCTGGGCTTCAACCCGCAACTTAATTTATTAGAAGCCACGGTGCAGATCAAATTAGCCGGGGGATATAACGGATTGCTGTGCTCACCCGGATCGACAGAGTATGTCAGATTTTACATTGACTATGGTACTGGCTGGGTTGACGCCGGTTTGGCTGCGTTCAACGCTCACGACATTCCCAATATACTCGATTGCGCTAAACAGAAGGACAAGCCCCTTAGTTATGTCGTAACGGCTCAGCTTGATCCGCAACAGAAAAACTGCAAGACCCCGGTCTTGCCCAAGGTCCGCGCAATACTCTCCTGGCAGGTAATGCCGCCGGCGGGGCAACCCAACTGGCCGCCAGTCTGGGGAAACGTTCTTGATCAGCACATCCAGATCAAACCGCGCTTCACGATTTTCGGCGATATTTACGAGTTGCTGCCTGATGCGGTTCTAAAGAAACTGCCGCCCCTCATCGAGGAAGTCAAACCATTCCCCATCCCCCTGCCCGATCCGCCTCCTTTTGAACTGGCACAATTGGCGGATATCTACGCCGGCAAGGCCGCGCTCAGAAGCGCAGCATCGGTCAAAAGCCTGGCTGTCGAACCGCACCGGTTTGGGTTTGCCCACATTCAATCCGTGTTGGCGCAGGGGAATCAGGAAGTCCTGCTGAGTGCGATATCCGAATGGAAGTCATTGAATCTTGATTGGGCGCAGGCTATTGTGGCTTTGGATAAAACCAAGGCTGATGTCTCCTACGAGGAGCTGGAATGTTTGGGGCTTGAGTACAACCTCGACCGCCTCGTCGCGACCTTCAGGGTCAAAAAACCGTCCGGCTTCTCAGGCGGTCTGTGCACAAAAGGCAGCCTGGAATATGTGGCTTTCTGGGCCGACTGGGATGACACCTGCGACTGGACCTACCTGGGCACGGTCACCGTCAACACACACGACATCCCCATCCCGCCCGACGGGCTGGCTTACAGCGCCATCCTTCCGGTGGACCTGACCACGGTCAAACGGCCGTGCGGCGGGCTGAATGGCGGACCCAAGATCAGTCGCATTCGCGCCGTCCTGTCCTGGGAAAGCGCACCATCCACCACCGATCCCAACGCCCTCAACACTTGGGGTAACCGTGTGGATGCGCATGTCCAGATCCGGCCCGGACCAATCGTCACTGGAGACTCGCCGATCATCAGCATCATCGGTGGCATCGGCGTCGCAGACATCAACATCTTCGGCAACGGCATGACCAAACCCGCGGCGACCTTCGCCTTTGGCGGCGGTGCGGCCGATTCACTGAGCCGCGCCTGTCCGTTTGGCGGGCTGATCATCGTCCAGGGGCCGCCGATCTCTGGGCACAAGTACCGGCTGTGGGCGCGCAAGTTCGGCGATTCACTAACCGAGCAGATCGTCAAGGACAAATTCCATGTCGTGAACTGGCTTGGGGTTGGATCGAATATTACACCTGATCCAATGACCGGCTATGCAACCTACATGGATACGCTGTCCAACATGGACCAGGTGCTGGCACACTGGTCACCGCCCGGTGATGACCTTTGGGAAATCCGCCTTGAGCTGGCTACCCTGGGTGAAGTGGTGTTAGGCACCACACCGTGGCACAGCATCCAGCTCGATAACAAAGCACCGCGACGCAAACCGGCACTCGCTCCCTTCGAACCGCCTGATGTCACCTGCGAGATCCATATCGATAGCGGCGGCGACTGCAAGGATTTCACCATCGGCACCAGTTCTACGATCACGGGGCACTTTGTCGCCCAGGATGAGCATTTCGGTCATTTCAGCCTGATGACGCTGCCATCGAGCATGTTACCGCCCAATCCCACCACTGCCACCCCAAGCACATCGCAGACAGCAACCTTCGCTGCAGGGGGCAACGTGTGGCAACTGAACACGTCAATGATGAAGCCATGCGGTTATGTGGTCTTGCTCCAGGTATGGGACCGGACAATCCTGAACAGCCACCCGGATTCTCACAACTACAATTTCTATGATGTCGGGTTCTGCTTGAGGCTATAACGGCGGCCCGGAAGAAATAAATGGCGGGGCTGGACAAAGATCGTCCAGCCCCGCCAAACATTTTAGGATTACTCTCGTGAAGCCAGGATTAAACCTGCTTGCCTTATTGACAGCCATTCCCTTTAGGGTATAATCTTCGCCGCATGGCCGCCTAGCTCAACTGGCAGAGCAATTGACTCTTAATCAATCGGTTCGGGGTTCGAGTCCCCGGGCGGTCACCTCAAATACCGTAGATATATGGTATTTTTGTTTAACCGCCCCCTCTTTGACGGTTTTTGATTTTAAACCTGAGCCACCTTAAGAAGACGATGCTAAAAACTTAGAAGCGGGGAAGGCGCCGACGCGTCTTCACCAGCCAGCCGAGTCAGCTTCAGCGAGTTATGAGGCCGCCAAATCCGACTTTTTGTAGGTCGGCCGTGTTTACTATGCATGAAGATGCGGGCGCGTAGTGTGCAAGGTTACAAGAGCCAAGCAGACCTGATGAATGGCTTGTTATGGAGCGCGACTGCTATTTCTTGATGCCAGATCGACGGTTGGATAAATTGTGCCTGCCACCAATTTTCACTTTTCCCCAGCCAATTTTGGTACAGTCACACGTCACGTTCAGAATTGATTTTCTTCTTGGAAGAACCTATAATGAAAATAGACATTAGGGGATTTTAATGGTGGGTTTGGTTGATCATCTTCATTAATGGTAATTTTTGGTTTTTTCGCTGACCCCTTGAACAAAGACGGCAACATCTAGGGTATCGGCTAGAAGTTCGGCTTAGTCGGGCGGTGGTCGTGGTGAAGGTTCTCAAGAATCATGACATCGCCCGATTTCTACAGGATTGACGAAAGGAGAGATAGAGTTGAAAAGTTGTGGCTATGATCTCATGATCCAGGTCGATGAAAGGTTGCTGAACAAGGCCCTGTCTGCCCTGTTCTACACCGGTATGCTTAAGGTATCCGGAACCTATGCCTTCGTAAAAGGCGTTCCGGACGAGCTTCTTGGGTTCACCGAAGTTAAGTACCGGATCCGGTTGAGGAACGAACCTTACCTCGATTTCAAAGGCAAAGACGCTGTCGGGATCCGCATGTCGGTGGAGGTGGTGCTGGTCGTCCTCTCCGGTGTGAATGTCGAGGTGGATGTTGATTTCGGTGCCAGTGCCGAGGTACGCTTCGACCTGGCTTCCAGCAAGATCATCTATGACCTGACCAACACCGGGATCTACGACCTCACCATCAATGACCGCCTCCAATTCCATCAGAACGCGCTGGACCGCCTGAACGAGATCCTGGGGATCGTGCTGAAGCAGTACATGTCCAGCGGTGTGAAAGAGATCGAGCTTCCGATCTCCTTGCAAAATGTGGCGCTGCCGACAGTGCCCGACACCCCGGAAAACCGGCTGCCGATCAGCAAGGTCGAAGTGGCAATCCTGGATAAGAGGCTGGTGGTGGTCGGGGCGGATTTCTTCGACCACACCGGTGGCAGCATCACCGGGATGCAGGATATGACCCAGGGGTCGGAGCTGTTCGTCGCCTTACGGACGGACGCCGTGCGCCAGATCGCACAATTCTGGTGGGCACGGACTCAACTGGACAAAACCAGAGCATTTCAAGGAAGCCTCCCCATCAACGCGCTAAAGACTCTCGCCAAGGGTACGGACCTGTTTCTAAGAGGGATCACGCTTGGGATCCTCCAGCCTGAGACCGAGGTGATCAGGGCTGACCTTATCTACGACGGAACGGTCAGCATGCAAGAATTACCGGAGATCGAGTTCCTCCCTGGCAACCAGGCCCAGGTCCGCAACCTGAAGCTGAAAGTGTTCGTCCAGGCGAAGCTGGAGACCGAAACGAAGCGTACTCTCCTGGCAGATACGAGCGGTTTCATTCCTGACGGCATCACACCCTGGCAGGATGACATCAAGCTCTCCGAGCGCACCAAGACCGGCACGCTCTTCGATGCCAAAGAAGACCTGCTGGTGGAGGTGGAGGTGGCGAGCTGTACAGTAGGAACCGATGACCAAAGCCGCCTGAACCTGAAGGTGAACAATGCCGATCTGGAGCTGGACTTCGGCGAAAAATGGTACCAGAACCTGACCGACCGCGTCACCAATGCCTTCCTGGATCTGCTGGAGAGGACGATCGTCAGCAAGATCCCGCAGATCGTTGTTTCGCCCTCGCTGCTCCTGTCGGACGCCAAGGTCATGGGCTATACCTTTGGTGTCGACATTAAGAGCCTCGAACTGGTACCGGAGGAGCTGGTCCTGTGCAGCAGCCTGACCGTGAAGGAGCTGACAGAGGGCGCCATCGCTGTACCGCTGTACATCGCTAACAAGAAATCGATGAAACTGCACCGCTACGACTGTGCAGTGGTGGAGGACATCGACTTCACCCACCGACTTGGCTACCACAGCGTATCCGAGGCAATGAAAAATGGCTATAAGCCCTGCCGAGAATGCCTGCGCGGCTATACTCAGGACAATTGAGAGAAGGAGCAGATAAGCGATGAAAACCGCGGGTTATGACCTCGTTTTACTCTTCAACGAAAATTTTCTAAACCAATTGTCCGGAGCCCTTTTCTACAGTGGATTCTTGACGATCAACGGTTCGGTCGACTTCTACAATGGGACCTTGATGCTCGAACACCAGGTCCAGGATTACCACAAGGATCTCTCCCTGGAGCTGGCCGGGCAGGTTACGAACGAGCTGCAGCCGTTCCTGAAGATGGACTTTCGTTTCAAATTAACCCAGGAGCCTATGCTTGACTTTATCCAGGAAGCCTCCGGGCAGCGCATTCGCTTCGCCATGGGGATGCGCATCTACTTCTGGTTGTGGCAGGGATTGGAGATCAAGTTCGACGCGGGTATATCGTTCAGCGCACCCGTATCCATCGATACTAACCTGGACTTGAACGTAGATTTGGAAAAGGCGGAGGTGCAGGAGCTGGTCCTAAAATATGGCAGCGGCATGGAAAGGGGAATGAAAGAGAAACTGAACGAGATCGTCGAGGAAGCCCTGCACATGTATTTCGCCAACCACGCCATTGAAAAGCGATTGGCGATACCGAGTGTTAACGGCACCATCAAAGAGGCCGGCTTCTCGTTCGAGATGGACCGGGAGGACCTGGGACAGATCCTGGTTTCACTGGACGCCATGCGCGTGGTCTCGCCCACCGTTCTCGCCCTGGGGATCAACCTGATGGACTATCGCGGTGGTGACCCGAATCAATTGCACGATTTCGCCCGGAACTGCAGCCTGGCCGTGGGGGTTTCCGAATTGGCGATGCAAAAAGTATTCCATTACGCATGGACCCACACCCATATTTCGAAGCAGCTAGGTAACGATGGCAGCCTGTACATCGTCAAGGACGATAACAGCATCTCCGTGTCTGGAACGGGCAGTAATATCAGGATCAAAAAGGTGGACGATTTCTTCAATAATGTCAGTGAGATCGCGACCTACATCGAGACCATCGCTACGAAATTCCTCACGGCTGGATTTGTTGAAGGCTCTGTCGCATACAAGGGTATGGACTTCGACTACGGATTTAATGTCACCATGAAGAACGAGCCGAAGTTCGACCTGCTGGGCGGCAACCGCGTTTCCATCTATAACATGGCATTCGATATGTATCTTCGAATTGCCTGCCATGTTACCGTGGAATATCATGTGGAGTTTGACACCTCAGGCTGGATCCCGGACAGCTGGACCCCCTGGGAAGACGACATCGACCTGTACACAGAGACGGAGCGGTACGAAGTGTTCAATGCCGGCATCCACATTGAAAACCTGGAGCTGCGTAACGGGCAGGGCAAGGTGGAATGGGACGAATCCACGCAAACCCTGTACCTCACGATCGAGAAGATCGACCTGTATTGGAACCTGAATGAAGACGGTCCGCTCAAGGGGCTGCCCGAAGATGTGCTCAACTGGATCAGTGATGTGCTGGAGGAAGAGATCGTCAAGCGTATCCCGAAGTTCGCGGTCTCGCCCAAGCTGTCCTTTGATCTGAAGGTCATCCCCTGGGAATTGAAGATGACGGGCCGCGAGCTGGAGATCACCAACAGCGAAGCGATCGTGGCAGCGGACTTCGAATTCGAGGAGTTGGAGAAAGACGCCTACCCGGTGGCCAAGTATATCGTCAACGTCAACAACGGCGAGATCCACAAGATCGGCTGCGATTCAGTCACGGATACGTACGAGGTGCACCAGCGCTCCTACCATCTCCTGAGCGAAGCCTTGGCGCAAGGGTACGATGGCTGTAAGAAATGCCTGCCGGCATTTCATAAACGGTAATTAATGGGTTATTTTGAGAAGCGCTCTGCGCTTCTCAAAATAACCCAAACCCTAATCGCTTGTTGACAATCCATTTTTGGTTGATATAATAATAGTGCAGGTTGGTGACTCGAAAGAGACTGTTCAAAACCGACAGCGGCAGCTGTGGAATTGGATGGGTAGAGTGATAGTTGCTGGGAGAATGTGGTGGGCATTGCGTCAGAGCGGTGCCGAGAAACATGAAAATACAAACACCAGACATTGACTTGTTCCCTCAACCTGTATTTCATACAAGAAGAAAGCCACTCCAAATGGAGTGGCTTTCTTCTTGCACCTACCCTAGCTGCTTTGGCTATCCATCTTAAAATTGCTCAAGCCGCCCTCCTCGGCGGCGAAGACGCTGCCGAGAGCAAAAGTTTAGCATCCCTGATAATGGCCTTCAATCACCCGCATTATTACTTGCACATTCCACCTGATTTTCTAATCTTCTTCTCCATCCGACTAAGGCGTTTGCCAATCCCACTATGCCAGTGAACGCATGAAGGTAGATCAGGTTTTCGGACCTGCCCCGCTTAGAATCTTATACCGCTTGCTCTACCTCGTAGAATTATCTAAAAAACAGGGTAGTAAGGTCTATCGGATCTGAGGACGCAGAATACTATTAATCAATCGACTTGAAATTCAAGTTTTCCTGCCGACTGCGAAAGATGTATTCTTCCAAGTCGACCGGCCTGACTCGGACCGCATGGTTGATCCTGACGACAGGGATACTCCCTTCCTGCATGAGCCGGTATGCAAGAACACGGCTTATATTCAGGATGTGAGCTACATCGGACGCCTTGATGAGCCGTTCATTCGTAACAATTCCCAGGTTCTCCATTTTCTTCCTCCAAGGTATGAAATCCAAACAAAACTTCGAAATTTTCGCCACCCAGAAGCCCTGACAATTTCCATTGTAACAATTTATCATTAATGATATTATATTGCCATGGAATTTGAACGCTTGTTGGAACTAACCGGCGGTGAGCCCATTTTTGAGACAGCCCTGCTCCTGGCAGGAAAGATCAACCCCAACGCCGTCCGTTTGCAGCTCAGCCGCTGGACCAAGTCAGGACGCCTCTACCAGCTGCGAAGAGGCCTTTATGCCATCGCCCCGCCTTACCAGAAAATCAAACCGCATCCCTTCGTGATTGCAAACCACCTTCAGCGCGCCTCCTATGTCAGCGCGCAGTCTGCCCTGTCTTTCTACAACCTGATCCCGGATACGGTAAATATCACCGTGAGCGTCACAGCCGGGCGCCCGGAACGGCTAAAAACACCATTGGGCGTATTTGAATTCCGGCATGTCAAGCCAGGCATGTTCAATGGATATCGGATAACCGATTTAGGCGGCCAGCAGGCGCTGGTCGCCACACCCGAGAAAGCGCTGCTGGACCTGGTTTACCTGCAGCCTGACGGAGAAACACCGGAATATTTACAGGAGCTTCGGCTGCAAAACCTGGATCGCCTTAATTGGGATGATTTGCAGAAGCGATCGGATGCTTTAAAGAAGCCAAAGCTGCGCAAGGCTGTTGAGGCAGTTGGACACCTGATTCAAAATGAAGCCGGGGAATACGAGGTTGTATGAAAGATTATTTGGCGGATCTGGTACGGCAAACTCCTTCCCCGCTGCAAGGCCGCAACCTGGCGACAGAATACCTCCAGGCACGTATTCTGTCCGCACTGCAGCGGTCGGGAGCGATGATCCCGCTTGCGTTTCATGGAGGAACGGCCCTGCGATTCCTGTATTCCCACGGACGCTATTCGGAAGACCTCGACTTCGCGCTGGAAGGCAGCCGGCAAAACTACGATTTCCGCGCTTACCTTCAGACCATCCGATCCGAGTTAACCCCTGAAGGTTACCAGGTGGACCTGAAGGTGAACGATCACAAAACGGTGCACAGCGCGTTTATCCGATTTCCGGGATTATTGTTTGACCTGGGGCTTTCGCCGCAGCGCAGCGAGGCGCTGTCGGTCAAGATTGAGGTCGACACCCGCCCGCCGCAGGGGGCTGAACTTGAAACAACGGTGGTACGGCGGTTCGTCCTGCTTCAGCTTCAGCACCATGACAAGGCTTCCCTGCTTTCCGGGAAATTGCACGCCATTTTACAGCGTTCCTACACCAAGGGCCGCGATGTATACGACCTGCTCTGGTATTTAAGCGATCCCGCCTGGCCGCAGCCAAACCTGGTCCTGCTTAACAATGCCCTGGCCCAATCCCAATGGAAGGGGAAAAAGCTGACCCGGGTCAATTGGAGAGAATATGTGAGCAAACGTTTGCAGCGGTTAAATTGGGATGCTGTTGTAAACGATGTACGCCCATTTGCTGAACCGGGGTTTGATCTAAATCTGTTGACTCTGGAGAATCTGGAGCAGGTTTTAAAAGGATAAAGTAATTCCTGACAGCCAAATAAAGCTGGGGGGATGTGTTCTGTTACGCCACGACAAAATCACCCCGATGGGTTGGCACCGGGGTGATACCGAAATCAGCATTGTTCTTACTCCCAGTGAACTACCACCCTCTAAAAGCATGACAGTCGGATGGAGATGGCTTAGTCAGCCAGGGTGGTTGCAGGCGGCAGCGACGGAGCCTGGATGCTAAAAGATCAGCCCGCCCCAGACAAAATCCGGGAAGCCCGGCGCCGGATACCTGCCCACCAGCCAGGATTCTGCGAAGCCATGCCTGGCAGCGAGACGCTTAAGTTTCTGGTTGTCCGCAAGGGTGGGATGGTATTTCACTTCAAGCGCAACCGGCCGGCCAGGTTCAGGCTGCAGGATGAAATCAATTTCGTATTCACGCTTCTGTGCAATGTACGACAGCTGCCCCCAATGCCGGAGTTGATTATGGATCGCGTTTTCAAACAAGGCACCTTCGCTCAAATTCGCCAGGACGCCGGCAATACCGTTATCGCAGAAATAAAGTTTCCTGCCAAGCGCGGAGGCTTTATCCCCGCCCGCATACGCCGGAACCCGGTGAATGACATAGGTCATTTCAAGAAAGTCCAGGTACTGCAGGATGGTGGGGCGCGAGATACCCACCACGGCTGCCAGCTTGGTGATATCCAGCTTGTTGCCGACGCGCAAAGCGAGCAGGCGCATCAACTGCTGAAGTTCGCCGATCTTCTGAAAGTCCGCCATGGCGCGCACATCGATGTTGATGTAGGACGAGAAAATGTCATTCAACAGCTCGCGGCGCGCAGTGGGTCGCGTTTCAAGGACGACCTCCGGCAGCCCGCCGTACAGCAGGTACTCTTCGTACAGGCTCTTCAGCCGTTCGAATTCATACGGGTCAAAGCGCATGTCCGCAAAACCGGCCCTGCGCTTGTAAACCACACCGCGGAAATCCAGGAATTCACCGAAGGTCAGCGGAAACATCTCGAAGACGATCTTGCGTCCCGACAGCGACTCGCTGAAGTAATTCTTGAGATAGAACGAACTGGAGCCGGTCAGCAAGAATTTGATGGGATAGGTGTCATGCAGATATTTGACCACGCTCGGCAGGTTCGGTACGTACTGGATTTCATCCAGGGCAACGGTCATGGGTTGGCTGACATCCAGCCCCCGGTTGCGCAGGAAATCCAGCACCAGGTCATAGTTGCTTTCCTGGAACACTGCACGCTGGTCGAGCCGCTCCAGGTCCAGATAGATCTTATTCGCAGAGGGAACCTGTTCAAGCAGCCAGCGCAGGGAGGTGGTTTTTCCCGTGCGGCGCATCCCGGTAATGACGATGGCGCGCTGGTCGTCCAATGCTTCATGAAGCGTAGGAAACAGCAGGCGATTAAAGGTATTCATGCTTGTATTTTACAAAAATATACCCTTTTTGTAAAGTGTCATTTTACAAAAAGTACATATTGAATAGTCTGGAAGGAATTACTCTTTGAATATCACCACCTTAATCTTATCCATTCGTTACCCAAGGCGGTAACAATCACCAATCCTTCACCAGGGTACACCATCACCCGAGGCAACAACATCCACTAATATCCTGATCCATTATTAAAAATGGACATAGGATTATGCGTATTCCGGTGAAATCGTCCACTGAATCCGGTCATGCCGTCCAGGGGCGGAGGGAAGCAACGCTGGTAAGGGAATTATAAATCATGTGGACGACATGGGGATGGGGGAACGCACCTTTCGTTGAGAATCTCCGGTCAAATTGAGTCGATAAGCGTTGTGGATG
>JBGOXG010000105.1:0-7939 GCA_041479025.1 Anaerolineae bacterium | reverse complement strand
CAGCCAGTGCAAGCCTTGGGGAAACATGGATCAACCTAACAGGCCGGTGGATACTATTTGCGATCAGCTCTACGAGTTCATTGAAGGTAAATATATCCGGACCAACTGCATCCCAGATTAAATCCCCAGACTGTTCCCCGGCTTCAACAGACAATCTGGCGAGGTCGTCCACAAAGACCGGTTGCAACCTGTATTGCCCATCTCCGATCTGGGCGAAAAAGGGAAAACGTCGTATTAACCAGGCAATATTGTTGATGAGAATATCTTCGGTGCCAAACAAAACGGTAGGTCGGAGAATGGCATAACTCATCCCGGATTCCACAACTGCCTGTTCATTGAGCGCCTTTCCATGGAAGTATGGAAGTGCTGAATTGATGCTGGGGTTGGTGATGCTGATATGTACTACACGGCTCACCCCTGCGTTTTTTGCCGCTCGCAACAGCATGCGGGTATTTTCTACCGCCCTGGCCTGAGTGTTTTGACCATAGTCAAATCGAATCCAGTAGGTGTTGTAGAGGGTGTTTACGCCATTCAGGTTTCGGGCGAGCTCGCTCTCCTCGAATATTAATGGAAATGTGCTTACCTGGTGGTTGAAAGGGTCTGGGCGGTTCGGATGACCCGTCAGGGTGATGACTTCATGCCCCAGGGTCAACAACCTTCGAGTGATATATTTTCCTGAATATGAAAAGGCACCAGTAACTGCGATTTTCATTTTGTCCTCCGTGATCAGGTAATATTAATTCCTCCGAAAGCGAAAGCCTCGGTTACATGGGCAATCTACATGCACGTTTATTTATTTCAGGGTCTTTAGGATTTTCTGAATGGTGGGAAGGCCAAGTGTGTCCAATCGGGCGATAGTTTTGGTGAGATGGTCAAGCGCATCGAAGAAGTCTTGCATTGCTTGAATTCTTTCGATGAGGAAAGATCGTTCTTCTTGTGCGAACGTCCCTTCGCCTGATTTAAGTTTTATAAGCGTGATCCTTACTGAGGCAACCGCCCGATCAAATTCGCTATTCTGGCGTTCGCCAAGTATGGCGCGGATTGCCTTGTAGAAATCCGTCTCTGCAGTGTAATAGTCCTTGCGGTCGCCCAGGTGTGAGATAGGGAACACCAATCCCAGCCGCGCCAGCGCCCGGACATTGGTGCTTATCGCACCCTTGGTTAAGCCTGTATGCTCTACCAGGTTGTCGAGTGAAAGCGGGGTGGGGGAGACATAGAGTACGGCAAAGATTGCTCCCATGCCTTTCGGGAAACCCCAAAACTGGCTGATGCTGCTCAGCCCTTCGACAAAATTCTGAAGTAATGGTACGGAAATTGGTTTCATTTTAGTTATACTATGTTTAGTATGTACTAAACATAGTATATATTATAAGTGGTAATTTGTCAATATCAAATTCTTAATTGTGTATTGGTTTGTTTGACGGAAATATTGAGAGTGTGACAAACATCACTGGTCTTAGGTTTCGTAATAAGATATAAAAGGTAAGGTATGGAGGTTCCATGCGTCTAATTGACATAGGCGATGATCGCTGGGTGCGCGTAGTGGGCTTTGAAGGTAAGAGAGTTCAGTTGAAAATGCTCCAGTATGGTTTATATCCAGGAGATATGGCACGGATTATACGGCGCGCTCCGTTGGGTGGACCCATTCTAATTGAAGCAGGTGGGCGAGAGGTAGCTTTAGGTCTCAAGCTGGCTGAGAAAATCCAGGTGGAGTCTGTTTGATGCGTTTTGCGTTAATTGGTCGTCCGAACTGTGGGAAGAGCACCCTTTTTAACCAGGTAGCTGGCTATAAAGCTGAAACCGGTAATTTTCATGGTACTACAGTTACTTATACAGAGAGTAAAGTCCGGGTCGCCGGTGAAGTCGTTGAACTGGTGGATTTGCCGGGGACGTATTTACTTTCCGGTGGAAACCCTGCAGAAGCTGAGGCAATAAACTACTTGAGTTCCCGTGAAGTGGATGTGATCGTCAATGTCGTTGATGCTTCTCACCTTTCACAGGGTCTTGAGCTCACACTCGAGTTGCTTGCATTGAACCGTCCGTTAATCGTGGCATTAAACATGATGGATGAGGCGATTCGTTTGGGACTCTCGGTGAACGGTCCGGGTCTTGCTACCCGGCTTGACGTGCCGGTCTTGCCTTTGGTCGCAAGCAAGGGTCGCGGGGTGAAAAACCTATTCATAAATGCGCTGGAAATTGCTAGAAAAGGTGCAGATTATTCGGATCGTCCAAAGATACCCATGGATGTTTTAGCGCGTCATCACTTGGCCGAAGAATTGGCGATTTCATTTGTTAAACGGGGAGAACGAACCCTGACTTGGCGCGACAGGCTGGATGATATTTTATTGCACCCCGTGTGGGGCTATTTTGTATTGGTAACGGTGTTGCTGTTATTTTTCCAGGCTGTTTACAGTATCGGTAAATTGCTCGAACCACCCTTGCTTGGTATGTTTAATGATCTCCTGTTATCAACCTCAGATGTGTTGAACCCCGGCACACTTTGGCATTCATTGGCAGAGGGAGTAATCCAGGGCATCGCAGGCGGGGTGGCGATTGTCTTCCCTTATTTGTTGCCTTTCCTGCTGGGTCTTGGTTTGCTGGAAGATGTTGGTTACCTGCCGCGGGTAGCATTCCTGATGGATGCATTAATGCATCGTATTGGTTTGCATGGAAAAGCAATCGTCCCATTTATTCTGGGATATGGCTGTAATGTTCCCGCTGTAATGGCAACAAGAACACTTGAGGAACCTCGCGACCGGTTTATAGCTGCAACCCTGGCCACATTGGTTCCTTGTGCGGCGAGGTTGGCGGTAGTTTTTGGACTGGTAGCCTTTTATCTTGGGCCATTATATGCTGGATTTCTTTATCTCTTCAACTTGCTAATCATCGCAGTCACAGGGCGGATTCTTTCGGGTATGCTCCCTGAGGATTCTCCGGGCTTGATCCTGGAAATGCCGACTTACCGGACGCCGACATTAAAGGCAGTCACTGCGAAAGCCTGGTTCAGAATCCGTGAATTTGTGGTGGAGGCCTGGCCAATGTTAATCCTTGGCAGCGCGATTCTGGCCATGTTAAATTATTACGGCTGGTCAAAAATATTTAATGACCTATTACGACCAGTCACGTGGCTGCTTGATTTGCCTGCGGAAGTGGGCGTCCCTTTGATTTTTGGAATTCTAAGGAAAGAGTTGTCGCTTGTTATGCTCGGGCAGGCTCTTGGCACGATGGATTTTGCTTCTGTTATGACGTCTGTGCAAATGGTGACATACACGGTATTCGTAATGTTTTATGTGCCCTGCGTCGCGACTCTAATGGTTCTCAAGCGGGAATTAGGAACGAAGGGCATGCTCTTTGTCACTGGTTTGACTATCGTGATTGCGCTGGTTGCCGCATTTCTTGCAAGATTTCTTGGTTTGCTCTTGTAGTTTTATCAGCGACGGAGAATTGCGACTGCCCGGCGTTTCGCTTTTCGAATCCGGGAAGTGATGTAGGTACGCATCTGTTGTGTCGGCTCGTAAATTATTCTCTCGGTCAGAGCGTCCGTCCCACGACCAACCTTCCAGGCATGTAGGATTTCCGCATACATGTTTGCACGCCAGGCTACCCCTGAAATAAATCCGCGGTGAAATTCACTGGGTGGATGCCAGACACCTTTCATCGGAACACGCTTTACACGATAGCGCTGCGTGTAGGCAGCAATCGTGATGGCAATTTCAATACCATACCCCTTGGCTGCTTCCGGAGATATATGCCGGATCAACTCTGCACGGAGACAGCGCTGACCCGTCAATGGGGGGGTTATCCAGTGTGGAAGGTCAGTGCTTATCTTACCCCCAAGAAACAAGCCGAGGGTCATATCCGCTTCTCCAGTAAGAACCGGCCTTATCAGATTAGTTATATTACGTGGTTTTAAGTTCATTAAGTCTGAGTCGAGAAAAAGCAAATAGGGTGTTCGTGCAGCGCTGGCGCCTGTGAAGATTGCCTCCCCTTTTCCTCGATTCACATCGTGATGAATGACTCGCAACCTGGGGTCAGCAGCTGATGCCTGTTGGGCTTCTGCCAGCGTTGAATCGCTTGAGCCATCATCCACAACGATAATTTCATGGATTTCTTTCACATCACGCAGGACGGCAAGGACATTTCCAATTCGCCCAGCTTCATTATAGGCAGGCAGAATGGCGGTGGTTATTCCTTTTGCGAGAATCAGTTTTGTTGAATTCATAAATCCATCCATACCAATTTTACAGAAAAATATGCGACTATGCAAATGAAATCGTTGGCTACCACTCGCTGTGTATACATCGAAGTTATTCGCTCATCAGGGAATTATTGAATGATTAGGTGGCTGGAAAAGTATTTTCTTCTGGTCGCAGCCAGCGCTGTCTGATCCAATTAACCGTACCAGTGAGGTCAACTTTTTCTGCAAACTCAAGCATCTGCGGGATATGATCTATTGCGTCCATATCGATTTTGACACCAGGTGGAAAAGTAGGGGCGAGACGGTAATAACTTTCACGGAGCAATTTCCTGCATTGGTAGTCGGCGATCCCCGAAACACCATCGAGGAGGATCGAGATCAGAGGACGTGCCCATTGTCCCAAACCCCAATCCAGATTTTTTCCTTCAATATAAGTCAGCGAAGTTCCAGTTCCAAGAGAAAGCAGGACAATGTTTGAAAGTGAAGGACACTCCTGAAAGACGCGTTCATCTTGAGATTGAGCGAGGGCGCACATGGAAGGATTAGTGGCGTACACACCGCCATCGATATACCCGTCCACCGAAGGAAAGTAAGTGGGAGCAGAAGATGTATAGAGCCCAACTTTATAAGCAAGTGCACTTGCATCGTTATTCTGACCGATATTGTGAAAAATCTTCGGTTTCCAGGTACGAAGGTCGGGTTCAGGTCTTAGATTATCAAGATCAAATGTGGTAATCAGTACCTTCTTGTAGAGTTGCCCGAGGGTAGTGGATTCACCCAAGAAGTTTTTTAATTCCTTTTCGAGCGGGAGTGTACTGTATTGCGCGCCAATCACCTGTCCAAGGTCTTTGAGATTATCCCATAACGAATCGGTAAAAACGGTAGGGCCGAGATCCTTGTACAGATTGACTAATTCACCGGGAGAAAAGCCTTTTGCCAGGGCAAGGGCGATAATCCCACCGGTGGACGTTCCCGCGATCAAGTCAACACCTTCCAGGAAGTTGGCGATGTCAGAATGTGTGTTAAGTCTCTCGAGTAGTGCCGCAGTAATAATTCCACGGATTCCACCACCGTCGAGCGAGAGAATATGGTATTTTTGCATGGATCTGACTCCGGGTCGTGAGGGATATCCTGCAGGCTTTAATATTTCATTATTTTGGATCGAGATCGAGTTCACGGCTGACTGCACGCTTGGTACCCCAATCCGCAAGCGTTTCGGGCGTTGCCAGGATAGACTCTTCAGGCCGGCGGACCAGACCTAATGCCCCAGTCGAACAGGCCAGTACGCACACCCCGCAACCGACGCAACGAACTGTATTAACCATCGCCACACCATCTACGACAAGTGCTTCGAATTGGCACAATTCCACGCAATCATTGCACCCACTGCACAGGGCGTCATCCACCTGGTTGACAAAGGCGGAACGGGCGACTACATTGGCGATACCCAAACTTGACATTCCGCGCAGGATACCGCATGAGCAAGTACAGCAATTACAAATGTAATGAACTCCTTGCTGGTTGTTGCTGACCGAATGGACCAGCCCGGCTTCAGCGGCACGACGCAGGGTGGCCAACGCTTCTTCCTGGTTTAAGGCGCGGATTACCGTGCTGTGATCGAAGGCACCCGGACTATGATCCAGTACCATGCAGACATCGATGGGATGCTTACATGGCTCACCGATTAGCGCTTTCTGCTTGCGGCAAATACAATCCAAAACACCCCATGATTGAGCAGTGTCCACCAAATCAGCCGCGCTTTCGAATGGCCGGATCTCCAGGCTGTTGCGGACAGTCTCCCCAACCGGGATAACGCGATGGAACTGAGGTTTAATCTTAAGCATCTCGCCAAACGCCTGCCGGTAATAATTTTCAAATAATTGAGCCAGTTCGTTGTCGATTGTGCTTACCTGCATCTCGTATATGCCAACAACGAATGGCATTAATCCATAACCCAATCCGTCATCTAATTTACCAGCATTGATCAATCCCTGGCGGGACATCCCTTTCAGGGTTTTGCGTAGCTCTTCTGGTTCCCCACCCGCTCGAGCCGAGATGGCTTCCACTGTTTCCAACTCTGGCTGAAGGCAGGCTGCAAGGGCGGCTTCTTCAGGAGAGAATAACTTGGCCAGCAGTCGTAATTCAGCTTCATCCTTCGTTGAGGGAAAGCCGTTGGGCAAGGCATCCAGTTTTTCTGCCAATTTCTTGTAAGGGTTTATCTCCATCACCGACCTCCCAAAGATTTAATCCGTGATCATAAGAAGGGAATAATGACATTATACAGAATATTCTGACATTAAAAAAACCAATATCGCCGATTAATATATTAAATCCTCTCCCGAAATTAAGAAAGGGTTTAATGTCGCGTGAACATTTAAGATGAACCGTCAAGACCAGGGGGTGTTTATTGTGCAGGCTGATTCTTGGGCTTAAAAATCGCCCCGCCGATAAGTCCACCTAATGCACCAAGGATGATGTTGGTCACCACGCCGAAGATATTAAAGACCAATGTCATGATACCCGCCATTGAATTTCCAATCTCCGCGGAAGTATCAGCAGGCAAGAACTGACTATAAGAGGATAACAAACCTGCCGCGCCTGCCAAACCAACAAAGCTGAGCAGGAAACCGAGTATCCCTGCGAACGCGCCGGTCAAAGTTCCGACCCAAACCGCTTGACCGAGCGTCACCGAACCTGACTGGCGTTTGTAGAACCAGACTGCGAGGATCGAACCACCCCAAAATCCGGCGCAAAGAAGGCAGTTCACGAGATTAAGGATTGGCGTATTTGATAATATCGTCGTAACAACTGCGCCAATCCCGCTGGCAATTAATAAATTCTTGGTATTCATCGCATTTTCCTTTCTTGATAGAGTGATGTTGTGTTAATAATGTCGCCACTCAAAAATGGCGATAAGATCAATACTCACTATAAGGGAATTCATTCTTCATTGCAAGAATGAAAAACGCATTTATGATGATTTTCTCGAAGATAGACTTCTTTTAGACGCCCAGGGCTGCCATGACCTGATCCCGCCAAGGAAGGAGTAGGGCGATCAGCGTGAGTGCATCGAATACGGCGCCAGCTTTCGCTCCAGGCATAACGGTATTCCACCATGGGATGATGGCGATTAAGGAAGAAATGGAGCCAATGATTGGCAGGTGAGGCCAACCTCCCCAATTAAACAGGAGACTCAAACCTGATGTGGTAAGTGCGAGGGCAGCCAATAGCCACGAAAGACCAAAGAGTTTTCCGATTGGACTTTTCATTGTCACATGTCTTGAAAATAACCAGGGATTTTTTGAAAAGCCCATCTCTCGTGGTGTGAATGCTTCTAAGAAACCTTAGAAGTGGGCAAGACCATGTATGGTGAAAGCGGCAATGGCAGGATAAAGTAAGAGCATTATGGTACTCCTTTCTGCGGTCAGCGTCAAATAAATATTATCCCCATATCTCTACGTTGGATATTCTAGAAGTTAATCTAAATTTCAAAAATAGTATAGCAGACGGGTCAAGAGGATTGATAATTCTTCCAGCAAATTTGGGTATAATTCCCTCTATCCTCATCGCAACTGGAGAAAGAATGACCAAAAAACTCAATGGTAACGAAATCCGCCAGACATTTTTCGATTTTTTTGTCGAGCACGGGCATACGGTTGTCCCTTCGGCATCTCTCGTCCCTGGCGGTGACGCCACATTATTATTTACCAACTCAGGTATGGTGCAATTCAAGGATGTCTT